>JAPLUM010000588.1 GCA_026397605.1 Verrucomicrobiota bacterium
CGAGCCACGGCGAGGGTCGCACCAGTCGCGGCAGTTCTGGCCGTCGACTTGGTGATACGATGGGCCGAGCAACGCGCAGTCCCACTTCGCGGCGAGTGCTTGCCAGTGGAGATCGTAAGCCGCGGTCGCGCCACCTTTGCACGCGCCGGTGCCGCAGCCGTGCTGATGCACGATCACGCCGCGAAGTGACTTTACGGCGGGTGGAATCCAAACGGTGTAATTCACAGGGTAAACAAGCTCGCCAGGTTTTGTCGATGCCTCGTAGCGCACACGATAATACGGAGCTTCCGCTGGCGGAAAGACATCGTAAGGCGCTTTTTGGGCGTGCAGTGTAGGAGCAAGGATCAGGAAAAGAAGGGCAATGGAGCGCATGGGAAGATTAAATGAACGTTGTCAGATCGCAGCGCCTACCATGGTTTTTTCGCAAAGCATGGATTTGTGCATCTCAGTCATCGCTGGGTGGAAGAGTGCGGCTTGATTCTGGGGCAGGTATGGCCTAGACGAAGGGCTTCCTTTCTCATGAAGCACATCGAAAACCCAGACGTCATTCTTATCGGCAGCGGCATCATGTCATCGAATCTCGGGGCGCTGCTGAAGCGGCTGGATCCGACTTTGACGATTCAGCTTTTTGAAGTGACGGATGGATTGGCCCAGGAAAGCTCGGACGGCTGGAACAATGCGGGCACAGGCCATGCGGGCATTTGCGAGCTGAGCTACACGCCGAAGCGGGAGGCCGATGGTAGCGTGAATGTGAGCAAGGTGATCGAGATCTTTGAGCAGTTCGAGCACTCGAAGCAGTTTTGGAGTTATGCAGTCGGTAGCGGCATGGTGGAGAGGCCTTCGGAGTTCATCAATCCGCTGAAGCACATCAGCTTTGTGCATGGGCAGGAGCAGGTGGACTTTCTCAAAGCGCGCTATGAGGGCATGGTAGCGCATCCGTTTTTCAGCTCGATGGAATACAGCACGGATCGCGACAAGATCGCCAGCTGGGCTCCGCTGCTGCTCGAAGGCCGTGGCGATGGGCCAATCGCGGCCACAAAGATGGACAGCGGCACGGATGTGAACTTTGGCTCTATCTCACGCAAGCTATTGCAGTGGCTTGGCCAACAGGATGGCTGTGGCGTTGCGTCAGGTCACAAAGTGGTCGGCTTGAGTCGGGAAAATGGGCGCTGGGAAGTGAAGGCCCGCGATCTGAGCACGAATGCAGTGCGCACCAATTCCGCCAAGTTTGTCTTTGTCGGTGCAGGCGGGGGCAGTCTTGGATTGCTGCAAAAGTCGGGCATTCCTGAGGCCAAGGGCCTGGGTGGCTTTCCCATCGGTGGTCAGTGGCTGATCTGTGATAACCCAGAGATCGTGGCCAAACATGAAGCCAAGGTCTATGGCCAAGCACTGGATGCTGCACCGACGATGGCCGTGCCGCACCTGGATACACGAATGTTGGATGGCAAAAAGACGCTGCTCTTTGGCCCCTTTGCCGCGTGGACCACGAAGTTCCTGCATAAGAAGGGTAGCTGCGCTGATCTGCCACTTTCCATCCGGCCTGACAATTTGACCACCCTGATTAACATCGGGATCAGCAATCTAGAGCTTGTGCGATATTTGATTCAACAAGGTCTGCAAAGCATGGCCGACAGGATGAAGGTGCTGCACGTGTTTTACCCAGCCGCAGAGGCTAAGGATTGGCGGCTGATTGATGCCGGCATCCGCGTGCAAGCCATCAAAAAGACCGACGGTCAGGCGGGCATCGTACATTATGGGACGGAAGTCATTACCGATGCTGATCGCAGCATTTCCGCACTTCTCGGTGCCTCTCCAGGGGCGTCTGTTTCAGTGAACATCATCCTGGAAGTGATCAAAAAATGTTTCTCTCATCTGCTGGCCACACCTGAAGGTCATGCCCGGATGAAAGAGATGATCCCCACTTATGACGAGGACATCAAGCTGCCTGCCAATGCGGCGAGATTTAAAGAGGTGAGTCAGCGGGCGGAGGCGCTGCTGGGGTTGGGTTAAATCCGGGTTTCTAGATACAGGTTTCAAGTTTCTGGTTTCAGGTTCCAAGTTCTCTGAGGCAGGACTTTGTGTGGTAACGTCAGCACATTCTGGGATGGTGGAGGCTTAGAATTGAAGGTAGGAAAATTAGAGGGTAAGAAAATTTCATGAAGTCTCTGACTCTGCAATTTTCTTACCACTAATTTTCTTACCTTTCATTCAATGGGTCTCCCCAAAGCCAACGCTAACCTTTAAGCCGCAACTCAAGCAGCTTGCGGTGCTTGGTGACTCGGCCGCTGACGCGCTTGCGCCAGCAGCGAAAACTGCTGGGTTTTAATTCTCGACGCATGATGTCGATGACTTGGCTTTCGACAAAGCCAGTGCGCTCTTTGATCTCCTCAAAACTTGTTCGATCCTCCCATGCAAGACGGACAATGAAAGATGCTTGGTCACTTGTGATGGTGGTTTTCATAAATGGGTGATGCTGCTGTGGATCAGGTTGTTCAGGCGGGCCGAGTCGTGGATGCCAGTGACATACTTTGCGGGTATGTTCGAAAGGCCAACGGCTCCACCAATCAAGGCCCCCAGGACGGCTCCACGATGGCAGTTATCTCCGCCGACATTGGTATTGGAAATGACGGCTGATTCAAAATCATCTGCATATTTCCAGGCAAGATAGAGTGATGCCGGGAACGCCTCTGCGATGTAGCAGGCTGGACTGACTCGTCTGCCGATGACGATCTCATCGGGATCCTTGGACCATTCCAGAGCTTTGCGTTTAGAGAACCAGTCGCTGCTATTCGTTAGGATGGCTTCCCGCAGAGGCACATCGTTTAGCAGGCCGCAAACGATCCTCACTGTGGCATCGGCAGCGGTGAGCACCTCTGGGGAGCGATGGGTGAGACTGATGTGCAGTTTGACGGCCTCGCGAGTCGCTGTGAGATCTCCGCCAAAGTAAGCGCAGAGGATTCCTACATGCGCTAACCCACCGATATGGATGTCAGTGCCAGCACATTTTCTGGGAGCTGTGCCGCGTGAATAGGCCGTGAAAAATTTCCGGTGGCACTCCTCGACGTAAGTGTCGCGGTGCTTCCCTGGGGTGAGCATGAAGTCGATGTAACGCGTGAGATAGTCATCGGCATCGTAGCTGCCGCAGGCAATCAGGGAGTCCATCAGGACCTTGCCAAGCTGTAGATTCAGGGTGTTTTCTCCAGCCTGCAGGAACTGGTGATAGTGAATGCCACGCTGTCCCCAGTAGCGGGCCTGATCATGCAGGATGTCGCCTTTTTCGTTCAGCGCTGTGTATTCAGAGCGCCAGAGGATGCTGCCGGAATGAGGTGACTTGGGGGGCAGATAGTCTCGAATGATGCCGTAGTCCTGGTGCAGCGCTGTTCGATCATAATACCAATGCGCTGGCATGGCGATGGCGTCACCAATGAAGCTGCCCATGGTTAGGCCATTGAGTTTATCTTGTTTTGATTCCATGAGGATCAAGGGTTGACTTTGGCAGCAGGTTTACTGGCCTTGGCGGTCCACTGACCGAGCTTTAAATCGCGAGCATTGAGTCCCCGATTTACGTCTAGGCCTAGCATCTTCCAATGATGGGCGTGGAGCTTGAAGGGGCTACGCACGCGCTCATCGTAATCGGTTGGCCAAAGCACACCGCCAATCTTTTGGAAGTCACGAAAGGTCACATCCACCTCTGCACCGCGAGTGCTTTCTAGACCATTGAGCGTCAGTCGCACTCTGTGCAGAAGCTTACTTTGGCGATCAATGGAGAGGATGACTCGATCCTCATCAGTCATGCCTAGGCCGGGGCGTAAGATGGCGAGCAGGTCATCACAGAGGGCTTTATCTACAACTGATTCACCATTTATCGCCAAGACCGTGCCGCTTTGCTGGAAGTAAAAAGGGCCAAGCAAAAAGAGGGCATAGGCATCTGTGACAAGGGCTGCTGCGTCGTTAGCCTCTGAATTTGTCGAAGCCATGCCATTGTAGCTGATGGCGATGTTTGTGGGCTCTCGAAGCACGTTCTTAACACCGCCAGGGCCGGTGTGAGTTTGGGCCGCGATTCGTGGAGAGATGATGAGTCGCTCCTCTGACCTGCCTCGGAATTTAGAGTCCACCAGCACTGGTTGAAAGCGCGGGCCGATGGCGGTCCACCTGCCGTCGTAGCGCACGCTTAGGTCTTTAATTTTAGCAAAAGCTGCACTGCCATGTGCCTTTTGAGAGGCGGCAAGAAGAGCACTGGCCTGTGGCTCAGATTTGACGATCGGGCGGGTGCAGATCTGAGTCGATGCGCATGAAGTCAGAAGACCCACGCATGAGAGGAGTAACAGAGGTGTATTTTTCATGAGGCAGTTGGTAATTGGCTGAGGTCCATGTAGTCAGGACGGTCAGCGGCGGTCTTGTGGATGAAGCTGCGCACGACCCGTCCTTGGTAGAGTAAAAAGGCACCCGGCATCTGGGTGCCATCACCCTCAAGTTTACCGACTCGATGGCCTGAGAAAAAGGCCTGTGCTCCACGTAACCAAACGTTCCAGCCCAGCAGCTGGAGGATCTTCCCACGCTGAAGCCCGATGCCTCGATAGAGACGCCGCTCAGGATCTGACACCGCGGGTATGTCGGCTAGGCCGTAGCTGCCAGCAAACGCTGCAAACGCACTCGCTGTGCCCATGTGCACAAGAGCAAGGCGCGTGCCTTTTGCTTCGATCTCAGTTCGGCGTTTCGATAAGTCTGCCAAAGTCTCGCGGCAAAAGGTACAGCCTGCATGACGCAAGAAGACCACCAGCAACGGGTGCTGCATGGATAGCTGAGTCAGGCTGTTTTCGTCAGTCGTTTTGGCTTGTGATAAGAGAGTGGCCAAATTGGGCAATGGCCCTGCATCCTCCTGCTTTTGAAATTGGTCCCAGGCGTATTTTAGGATTAATGCGAATGGAATCCACCAGATCAGATCATTGCTGACGCAATTGAGAGCAAAGCCCCATGGAAGTTCACCCGTCCAAAGGGCCTTCACCATGCCAAGTGGCCCAAACACTTTACCCAAGAACCCAACGAGAACGATGGGCCAATGTCTGGCTGGATCAAACGCGGCGATGGCATAACCCAGACCATAGACACCGACAATCATGCCAATGCATTGCCAGAATTGCGGGTAGTTTGGCTGTGGCATGTCTAGCCAATTAAAAATGGCGGATGGGAAGAGCACAGCAAATGCTCCCCATAGAACATTATAAATGCCTGCGGCTAGCAGAGTTTGGCGCATCCAGCGCGGCGCTATGGGCTTGGTTTTCATGAATGAGATAATTGAGCTAAGAGTGTCTCGGCGGCTGCAAATCCTGATAAGGCTGCCCCTTCAACCCGAGGCCCGGCAAAGGCATCTCCTGCAATCACGAGGGGTGGAGATGCCTGCAAGAGCACGCAGGGATCAGCATCCACCTGCATTGGCTTGCTGTAGCGCCATCCGTGGACTTGATAGCTGAGCACCTCTGCACCAAGCCAATGCTTGGCGGCGTCGAGCAGAAGCTGCCCGCTTTGCATCCGATCTACATCCCAGTGGGCAAGACTGAATTCATGGTTGGCATGGATCGTGACAGCAGGCTCGGAGGAGATACCTTTGAGTTGATTGTCGGCAATCCATGAGATGGGACCGCTGGGGGGAAGGAGTGCGCCAGGTGGAGGAATCGAAGACGGCCTATCCAATACAGCCATCACAGCGATGCAGCGTTCGTATTGGATAGCCTCCAGCCGAGACTGCATGATGGTATCGAGAGTGATTTGACCTGCCGCTAGCAGGGTCAGTGCCTGTGGGACCGGCGGGGTGAGTAGAATAGATAAAGCCGTATAATGATCGCCAGAAGTGGTCTCGATGGAGTAACCATGATCGATTGGTTTAACAGCAACGACTTGTGTTTCCATCTGGATCGTGAGGCCCTGCGCCAGATGCTTGGCGAAGGCTGTCATCGCAGGCCGTCCGCGCCAGCGAGTGTGACCATCGGCTGTTGCGGAAAATCCTTGGCACCATTCAGCGGTCATTCCTGCTTCAGCCGCCTGCTTCAGGATCGCTTCAAATCTGGCATCTCGTGTGGTGATGAATTGCGCGCCATGGTCAAAGGTGGCTGCACCGATACGGCGACTGGCTAAGCGCCCACCAAGACCACGCCCTTTGTCCAGCATGAAAACACTGCGCCCAGCGCGCTGAATCTGACCCGCCGCAATAAGACCAGAAACACCTGTGCCGATGATGATGACGTCGAAAGTCGTCTGATGATTTGGCGTGTTGGAGTTCACGAAAAGAAGAATTGGGTTTGAGCATCGGCGGCAGTGCGCAACTGGCGGCTCATCTTTTCCCAGAAGGGAAAAAAGCCAGCTTTGGCGAGCGCAAAGGCCTGGGTGCCTGACTCGCGGCGTATGAGGGTGAGTTGAATGCCGAGACTGTTTAAGTGCTGTCGAAGTTGAGGTAACAAATCATGAACCGGTCCTACAGTTGGAGCCATGGCTACGACTTCTTCAAGCTGATGTCGCTGCGCCCAATCCCCCAAGCTAAGTGCCGTGTTGGCTGATTCGATCATTTCTGATGAGCAGCTGTAATGAACCGCTGCACGTGTCACACCATCTGCGAGCACCTTTCGAAGAGATTTGATGCGGTGATCACTGAGGTGGTAATGATTCTGATAGACGGATTGATTGCTGAAGGCAGCTACGGCTTTAGGCATGAGCTTCGCCAGTGGACTGACTTCGGGCAATAAATCATCGGGATGCAGCCAGATCCCATATCGTTCGCTGATTGGAGAATAGGCTGATTCATAGTGGGGTAGAGCGCCTCGCGTTGTATCAGCCCATTCTTTTTGTGGATGTGGTGTCACTGCGCCATCGGCGATTCGGTTGCTGCCGGCAGATGCTTTCAGGCTTATGGCCGAAGCATATTTCTCAAGATTGGAGAGCCTCACCAAATAAGTCTTTCCTGGCGTTTGGAGGCCTGCGACCCAGCGCCAAGAAAGAGTATTGCTAGCAGGATCAGCGTCCAGGAGATGCCGGAAGAAAAAGTCTGCCCCCAGTTCCCAAGGGAGCTTTTCAGCATGGATCCAAAAACTGGCCCACCACATGCGTGCATGATTGTGCAGGTAGCCAGTGTCGATCAGTTCATGCGCAAAAGCATCCATGCAGGCGACTCCGCTTTGACCTGCCGCTACGGCTTCAGCCTTGCGAAGAATATCTGGCGGCAAAGTTCTGCGAAGCTCGCTCACTCGACGTCGCCAACTGGTCCAAACGTCTGGACGCATCTCCAGCCAACCTTTCCAGTATCGTCGCCAGCAGACTTCCTGAAGCCATTTTTCGACCTTTGAAAAAGGATGTGCTGCCAATGTTTCAGTGATCACTTCATCCTCGCTGATCAGTCGGTAGCGTAATGCGGCGCTCAGGCGCGACACATTCGGATGCCCCTCCACGACATGATTTCTACGTGCCGCATATTCCACAACATGTGGAAGAAACGAATGCCACGCAGCCAAGGCGTCAGCGCGTGTTAAAGGCGCGGGCGACATAGGGCGATCAGGCTAACTTTTCCGAGTAACGGTCAAAGCGATTGGAGAGGATGAAAAAGGTCGGAGCCCAAAGGCCAACGAAAATGCCAAAGCGTTCGCCATGGGCCTGTGTCTCTGGGCTCATTCCTCCTGACTGATACCACACGGCGATAGAACCAATGATGGAGGCAAAGCCCAAGAGGAGACAGAGATAACTGAGCGTTTTGAGCTGGGTTGCTTTCATGAGAGTTGTAAATGACTGATCAAGTAAACAACGCTTCTGCTGCTTGAAAGGACGTGTGGTATTACAAGCCAGCAAGGGGTTTTGGCTGGAAATTAGGCGAAGGGCAAAGGTAGTATTTCATCTTTGCTAAATTCGACACATATTTTGCTGGTATGTTTGGATAGATCCAGACGTTCTATTCGCCCACCTAATCATGAAACGATTTGTTTATCTCTCCCTATTGATGCTTTCCTCGGCTTTCGCCCAGGACGGCTTTAAGCCTCTCTTCAACGGCAAAGACCTCACTGGCTGGGATGGCAATCCTGAGCTGTGGAAGGTCGAGAATGGCGAGATCGTCGGCACCACCACAGGCCCGGAGCAGCTTGCTTACAATCAATTTCTCATCTGGCGTGGTGGGAAGGTGAAGAATTTTGAGTTGAAGGCGAAGATCAAGCAAGCGGGCAACAACACCGGAATTCAATACCGCAGCAAGGAACTGCCGGAGAACGGCAAGTGGTCCGTTGGTGGCTATCAGTGTGACATTCACCCTGTTGCGCCGAATAACGCGATGGTCTATGAGGAAAAGGGGCGCGGTATTATAGTCCAAAACGGCCAAGGCGTGGTGATCGATCCTGAGGGGAAACGCTGGCTGGCCTCTGAGCATGAGCCCGTGAAGGTCGACATCGCCGAGTGGCACGACTATACCGTGATCGCCCAGGGAAATCATTTGATTCACAAGATCGATGGCCAGGTGACCATTGACCTGCTCGACTTCGAGTTGGCAAAACGCTCCATGGAAGGCCTCGTCGCCTTTCAGATTCATCGCGGACCTGCCATGAAGGTGCAGATCAAAGACGTGATGCTCAAAGAACTGCCTGATGGTGATGGGGTCTCCTTTGAAAAATCAGCCATCCCTAGTGATGCTCAGATCATTGAGGCCAAGGGCCCTGCTGGTAAGGCCAAAGGGAAAGGCAAGCCAGCACCTACCGCCACAGCTCCTGTCAAAAAAGGCGAGCCTAAGGGCAAAGGAAAAGGAAAAGGTGACGCTAAAGGTGCAGCAGCAGCAAAGCCCAAACGCCCAGATGCAGTCGGGCCTGCCATCGGAGCCAACGTTGCGACACCGATCAGCAACATCAAAACACTGCCTGATTTTAAAGTGGAGCTTCTTTACTCTGTTCCTGGTGGAGATCAGGGTTCCTGGGTGAACCTTTGCAGCGACGACAAAGGTCGCATTTATGCCAGTGACCAATACGGTGGTCTTTTCCGCTTCAATGCTCCTGCCGCAGGCCAAGCGCTAAAAGCTGAAGACATTCAGAAAGTGCCCGCTGAAATCCGCGCGGTGAATGGCATGCTCTTTGCCTTCGGTGCGCTGTATGTTGGCGTGAATGATTATGAGAAAAAAGTGCCTAGCGGCGTGTATCGCATCACCGACAGCAATAACGACGACATGCCTGATAAAGTGGAGATGCTGCGCGAGTTCGATTCTGGCAGCGATCACGGCGTGCATGCCATTTTGAAAACACCGGATGGCAAGGGTCTTTACCTCATCACTGGTAATAACGCGGTGCTGAAAGACGGCCCCATCGCCGGAACACCAGCTAGTTCACCTGTCGCGAAGCTTTGGGGTGATGACCACCTGTTGACTCGCATGCCTGATGGTCGTGGTCACAATCGTCACGTCATGGCTCCTGGAGGCATCATTTACCGCCTTGATCCTGATGGGAAGAATATGGAGATCTTTGCCAGCGGCTTCCGCAATATCTTCGACGGTGGCGTGAATCGCGATGGCGAACTCTTCACCTATGACGCGGACATGGAATATGATTTCAATACCTCGTGGTATCGTCCCACACGAGTCAACCACGTCGTGAGTGGTGGCGAGTACGGCTGGCGCAACGGGGCAGGGAAGTATCCTGAGTTCTACTATGACAACTTACCTGCTACACTCAACATCGGCCCAGGCTCACCGACAGGCACGACTTTTGGTTACGGCGCTAAGTTCCCAGGGAAATACCAAGAAGCCTTTTATGTGCTCGACTGGAGCTGGGGTAAAATTTACGCCGTCCACATGAAGCCGAGCGGCAGCAGCTACACGGCAACTAAGGAAGAGTTTGTTACGGGCGGTCCGCTGCCTGTGAGTGATGCGATCATCGGTAATGATGGCACGATGTATTTTACCATTGGTGGACGGCGTGTACAGAGCGGACTGTATCGGGTGACGTATGCGGGGAAAGAGGATGCCTCGCCACTCATGCATGCGGCGGTCATTGATAATCAGCGTGATGCCCGTCATCAGCTCGAAGCCTTCCACGGCAAACAAGACCCAGCGGCTGTATCCACCGCTTGGCCGCAGCTCAGCAACAGTGACCGCTACATCCGCGCCGCTGCCCGCACGGTACTGGAGCACCAGCCTTTCGCCGAATGGCAAGCCAAGGCCCTGGCTGAAACCAATGTCACCGCGCAGCTGGAAGCGCTGCTTTCTCTCACCCGTGCTACGGGTGTCTGCCCGACCCACCGTGCGGCAGATCATGTCGTCAATAATGCCATGCGTGACTCTATCTTGGCCGCGCTTCTGAAGCACGACTTTGCCAAGCTGACACCAGAGCAACGTCTCGCCTACGTTCGTCTCACGGAGATCGTGCTGCATCGCTTTGGCAATCCTGATGATGCCACAGTTGCCGCGCTCGTTGCGAATCTGGACCCGAGTTTCCCAGCGGATAACTTTGAACTGAACTGGATGCTCATCGAAACCCTCGCCCACCTCCAGGCACCGAACACTGCCGCTAAAGGCATGGCCCTCATCGCCGCAGCTGAGAGCCAAGAACCACAGGTGGAATACGCACGCAGCATGCGCTTCCTGAAAACTGGCTGGACGCCTGAGCTGCGCACGCAGCAGCTGGAGTGGTTCCTCAAGGCCGCGAACTATAAGGGTGGCAGCAGCTTTAACATTTTCATTGAGTTCATCCGCAAGGATACGCTGGAGACCTTTACGCCTGAGGAGACAGCTCAATTCGCCGAACTCATCGCCAAGAAGCCAGTGATCAAATCCGCCATCGAAAACGTCGGTGCCATGTTTGTAGGTCGCACTCCGACGATGTGGACGATGGAAGAACTCAGTAAAGCCGCCGAAACCGGTATGCATGGGCGTAACTTCGACACGGGCCGGAAGATGTTCTCTGGCGCTGCCTGCTACACATGCCATCGCTTTGGCAATGCCGGCGGCATGACTGGACCTGACCTGACGGGTGCTGGTGGTCGCTACAGCCCACATGATCTGCTGGATCAGATCATCAATCCAAGCAAAGTCATCAATGAGCAGTTTGCGCCGATCATCGTGACCAAGAACAATGGTGAGATCCTCAGCGGTGTTGTCGTGAACCTCAGTGGTGACGGCGTGACGCTGAATACGGACCTCAGTGATCCGAACCAGCGCGTGAATGTGGACCGCAAAGAAGTAAAGAGCATCGAGCCAAGCTCCGTCTCTCTCATGCCGCCGATGCTTCTGGCCATGCTCAAGAAGGAAGAAGTCCTCGACCTCCTGGCCTACGTCCTCAGCGGTGGCAATAAAGACCACGCGATGTTTGCGAAGTAACAAGCCTTTCCTGCATCATTGAATGGCGGTGACGTTCCCTTGGATGGGCGTCACCGCTTTTCAGTACGGGGCGTTAGTAGCCGAGCCAAGGACTCAACCATTTCTCAGTCGCTGCGACGGTCATGCCTTTGCGCTCAGCGTAGTCTGTGATCTGGTCTTTCCCCAGCACGCTAATGCCGAAGTAATGGGACTCTGGATGACTGAAGTAGAGCCCGCTGACGGCGCTGCCTGGGTGCATGGCCATACTTTCGGTGAGATCGACACCGGTTTTAGCGGTGGCATCTAGCAAATCAAAGAGGATCGGCTTCTCCGTGTGGTCAGGTTGGGATGGATAGCCTGGCGCAGGGCGGATGCCGCGATAACGTTCTTTGACGAGATCTTCACGGCTGAAGTCGCCCGGCTTCTCATAACCCCAGGCGTATCGGGCTTCTAGATGCAGGTATTCGGCAAAGGCCTCCGCAAGGCGGTCAGCAAGAGCTTTGACAATGATGGAGCTGTAGGGATCGTTCGCCGCGTCGAATTGCTGCGCGAAGTCGTCAGCGCCGTGGATGCCGACGGCAAAGCCGCCGATGAAATCTTCGCGGCCACTGCCTTTCGGGGCGATGTAGTCGCTGAGCGCATAGTTTGGTGTATCCTTCTTGATCACTTGCTGCCTCAGAGTGTGGAAGGTGCAGCGCACGCTGCCATCAGTGCCATAAACCTCAATGTCATCTCCGATGCTGGCAGCTGGGAAGAAGCCGTAAATGCCGCGCGGTGTGAAGCGTTTCTCGGCGATGATTTGATCGAGCAGATCATTGGCGTCCGCGTAGAGCTTGAGACCCTGTTCTTCAGCCTTCACATTCATTTCAGGATCTTCATGCGCTGAGGAAAAACGATTTTCTGACGTGATCCAGCGACCACGCAGCTCCCAGCTGTGGAAGAATGGGGACCAGTCGATGTAAGGACGCAGTGTGGCGACTAGATCAGGACCTTCAAGGGTGCGTGTGCCTGTAAAGCTCGGGGTGGCAATCTCTTGAGTAGCCCAATCACATTTGTAGGCCAGCTCGCGGGATTCTGCCAAAGTTAGAAGCTTGCGCTCTTTTTTCTTCCCATACTCTTCGCGCAGGCGCACGTGCCGTGCTTCGTTCTCTGCGATGAAGGCGTCCCGATTTTCTTCACTGATGAGTGAGGTGGTGACCGGAACACTGCGTGAGGCATCGAGCACATGCACGATGGTGCCCGAGTAATGAGGTGCGATCTTGATGGCTGTGTGTGCGGCACTCGTGGTAGCTCCGCCGATGAGCAGCGGCTGCTTCATTCCTCGGCGCTCCATTTCAGAAGCGACATGCATCATTTCATCGAGCGACGGCGTGATGAGTCCACTGAGCCCGATGACGTCCGCGCCTTTTTCTATGGCTGCGGCCAAGATCTTATCGCAGGAAACCATGACGCCGAGATCTGTCACTTCAAAGCCATTGCAGGCCAAAACGACGCCAACGATGTTTTTGCCAATGTCATGCACGTCACCCTTCACGGTTGCCATGATGATTTTCCCACCGCCTTGCTTGGCCGCTTCAGCGGGGACGAGATCGGCGGCGGTTAAGGACGAGGCAGCGGTGCTTGCTCGGTCTTCTCCATCAGGCGATTCTCCGCGCTTGAGGCTCGGCTGAGAGCCTCCAGAGTCCCCTCCTCGATTTGACGAAACCGCGCTGCCACTTCCTGGCTGAGGCGTGGTTTGAAATTGCGCCAGGAGTCGGGCGCTGTAGTCGGGATCGTAGCTGTAGAGCTTGAATTCATCTTGGAGCGTAGTGTGGCCTGTTTGGAGGAGTTCCTCAACAGAATTATGGAGATGCTCCGCAAGCCAGTTGAGATTGAGTGCACGAGGTAGCGCGCCGATTCGGTTTTCGACGACAAAGACATCGAGTTCAGATTTGTCGGCAAATTCTCCGCAAAGCTTCAATGTGGTGCGCGCAGCTTCGAAGTGGCCTCTTGCGGCTCGCTTGAGTGGCACGACACGCCCTGCTCCTTTGGCTGCGCGTTTTGCCATGTTACGAACGGCGTCCGGCCAGTTGCAGTAAACGAAACGCAGTTCAATCGAGCATCCCGCCGCAAAGGTTGAGCGGAAGTGTTCGACGGAGCGAGTGTGGTTTTGCAGCGTGCCATCCATCACGAGGATCGCATTATCCGTGACTTTGATGTCTGAGGTGGCTGTTGTTTTACCGCTGCCCTGACCGCCTGCGTTGAACACGATGGTGTCCTTTGGCTGGGCATTATTCAGCACTTGGGTAAACATCCAGTCCACAAAGGCCCCCGCTGGCTCCAGCGTAGCGACGCTCCACTGCTGGCGGCTTTCACGGCTGGCGGAGTAGTCGGGACTGAGTTCTTGGACGCTGTTTCGGTCCAGGACATTGCCAAAACGCTTCTTGTAGTCTGTAGCGAAACCTTCGAGGTCAGAGGCGATGGCGGCGGCGAATTTTACCTCCAAGCGGCGTTCTTCGAGGCTCAGTCCATTAAAGGGTGTGTAGAGGAAGTCGTCGCTGACAATGACGTCTGCGCCGGTTTGTAGAGCGGCTGCCGTCTTTTCGGCGATCTCGATGAGAAGTTCGCGTTCGCGTGCTTTCTTGAGCTTTTCAGCTTCCATGAAGGGTTGCAAGTAGGCCACGCTTTGCTTCATGACGCGGGCGCTTTTCACGACCTGCGGCAGGAACATTTTCCCCGCGCCGAAGAGGTCGCCGACGACGCTCATGCCGTCCATGAGTGGGCCTTCGATGACGAGCAGTGGCTTGCCGAGTTTATCCAGTGCTTCCTGGGTATCTGGATTGATGAAATCGGTAATGCCACGCAGCAGGGCGTGTTCCAGACGTTTTTCCACAGGTGCATCTCGCCAGGCGAGGTCGGCTTCGATCTTCTTGCCGCCGCCTTGGCCTTTGAATTGCTCGGCAAAATCGACGAGGATTTCAGTGGCATCTGGACGGCGATTGAGAATGACGTCCTCCACTATTTCTAACAGGTCTTTCGGGATGTCCTCATACACTTCCAGCATCCCTGCGTTAACGATGCCCATGTCCATGCCTGCCTTGATGGCGTAGTAAAGGAAGACGCTGTGCATGGCCTCACGCACTTTGTTATTCCCACGGAAGCTGAAGCTGATGTTGCTGACGCCACCGCTGACTTTAGCACCCGGCAGGTTTTCTTTGATCCAGCGTGTGGCGTTGATGAAGTCGAGAGCGTAATTGTTATGCTCCTCCATCCCTGTGGCGACGGTGAGGATGTTTGGATCAAAAATGATGTCTTCAGGCGGGAAGCCGACCTGATCGACGAGGATGCGGTAAGCGCGCTCGCAAATGCGGATTTTTTCGTCATAGGTGGCTGCTTGACCATTCTCATCAAAGGCCATGACGACGGTGGCGGCACCGTAGCGTTTGATGGCAGCCGCGCGTTCTTTGAAGGCTTCTTCACCTTCTTTGAGCGAGATGGAATTGGCGATGCCTTTGCCCTGCAACATCTTCAGACCTGCCTCAATAATTTCCCACTTCGAGGAATCCACCATGAATGGCACCTTCGCCACTTCTGGCTCGGTTTGCAGCAAGTTCAGGAATTTGGTCATCGTCGGCACGCCGTCGATGAGGCCTTCGTCCATGCAGATGTCGATGACGTTGGCTCCGTTCTCCACCTGCTGGCGTGCAATGATCACGGCTTCTTCAAATTTGCCTTCTTTAATAAGTTTGGCGAACTTGGGTGATCCGGCAACATTGGTTCGTTCGCCAATCATGAGGTAGTTGGCCTCTTTGGTATGATTGTAGGGCTGGGATCCGCTGAGGCGCATGATCGTCTCTGGCTCCGGCACTCGGCGCGGCTCCAGGTTTTCAACGGCTTTTGCGATAGCGGCGATGTGCTCAGGCGTATTGCCACAGCAGCCACCCATGATATTGACGAAGCCACTTTTAGCGAAGTCGATGGCATAACCAGCCATGTCTGGTGGCAGCAAATCAAAGCCTGTTGGCGCCAGTGGGTTGGGCATTCCGGCATTCGGATAGGCTGAGACAAAGCAGTCCGCTTTGGTGGCCAGTTCTTCCAGGAAAGGCCGCATCTTATCGGGTCCGAGTGAGCAGTTTAGGCCAATGGAAAGCGGCTTCACATGGCGCATGGCATTGAGATAAGCCTCCGTAATCTGGCCAGAGATCATCGTTTCACCGCCAGGGCCGACGGCGGCAGAGATCTGCACCGGCAGCTCGATGCCGTCGGCATCAAAGACTTCGCGGATAGCGACGAGAGCGGCTTTGGCATTGAGGGAATCAAAGATCGTCTCCACCATCAGCGTATCCACGCCGCCTGCAATCAAAGCGCGGATTTGATGCGCGTAAGCAGTCTTTACCTGATCAAAGGTGACATAGCGGAAACTCAGATCCGTGAGGTCAGGGAACTGCGAAAGAGATACTGTGAGTGGTCCAACAGCACCGGCTACATAGCGCTTACGGCCTGTTTTTTCAGCGACGATGTCTGCCCATTTCCGGCATTGCTTAGCGGACTCATAATTGATCTCCCACGCCAGGTCGTTGAGGAATTTGTCTTCAATGATCTTTTGGAAAAACTCAGGATCTTTGCGCCCACCCTTTTCGCGCGGATCTTCCACGAAGAACTCACTCTGGGCGATGCTGGTGCCGGAAAAAGTATTTGTCTCGATGATGTCTGCCCCGGCTTCTAGGAAGCGGCGGTGGATGTCCTCGATGATATCTGGCCTGGTGATGCTGAGGATGTCGCCATTATTGAGCAGATCCTTTTCGTTATGCAAAAAGCGCTGGCCGCGGGCATCGGCTTCTTTGAGGCCATAACCGCGAATCGTCGTTCCCATAGCCCCGTCGATGACGAGGATACGCTGGCGCATGGCGGCTTCGAGTTCAGTTCGGCAATTCGGGCGTGAAGGCATGAGCGAAACTAGCGCCGTAGCTCCTCTGGTCAACCTTCATATCTACATATCATGATTTGAGGATATGAAAAAAATTGAAGGGAAAGCTTCCCCAATATTCACCTTATCGATGAAGGACTGTTAACTACTCTTTGAGCAACTTGGCCACTTTTTCCTCTAGGCCGCCACGGGCAGTTGTATCGACGACCATGCCCTTTTGATCCACTAGCCACATGGCTGGAATGGAACGAATCTCATAAGTCGTTGCGATCTCATTTTTCCAGCCTTTACCGTCGAAAAACTGTGGCCAGGCCATATCGTTCTCTTTGACGAAGCTTTGGAGCTTTTCCTTGTCGGAATCCAGTGAGATGCCAACGATTTCAAACCCTTTAGGATTCAGTTCTTTGTAGGCTTTAATAACGTTCGGTAGTTCCTGAACACAAGGTCCACACCAGGTGGCCCAGAAATCGATGAGAACCACTTTTCCACGCAACTTGGCCAGATCTACTTCTCGACCATCGACGGCAGTGAATTTCATTTCCAAAGGTTTGGATTTAAGATCGGCCATGGCCTTGAGGCTTTTGAGCACTTTTTCGATGCTGGCTTTGTCCTCACTGCTGATGTCATCCGCCTTGAGTGCCGTTTCAAGTTCAGTTGTTAAGTTATTGACTGGTGGAGCACCAACAATGCCGCGCGCTTTTTCAATGGCAGCATTAAAAGCAGCCGCTGACCAGCGCGCTGGATTTTTGTCGGAGACTTTCATAGCTGCAGCGTAGGCAGCATCAAAGTCTTTGAGCCCTGCGCTGAGTGCGGATATCGCTTCCTCGCGAGATTTAGGCTTCTCTTTAGGCTCCTTAATGGCCGCCATGGCATCCGTGACTTTTTTCCATTCAGCATCACCTGATGCCGCGTACACAAAAGAGGTGGAGGTCACGAAAAGTGTCGCGACCACAATTGGGAAAAGGAATGTAAATTTCATCTTGATATTGTTATTCGATGGAGGCCCCCAATGAAAAGCTTAATTCTTTGGTTTTACAGCCGCTTTTTAGAAGCAAGCAAAGCCGCCTTGGCTGCCTGAATTTTGCCATCTGCCTGATCGATTAGTGGGTCGAACATGGGGATTTCCTTGGCGTTTTGGCCTTGTTCGTGTTTGCGGAAGCCGAAGAGATAAGTCTCGTTTTGTGGACGCCAGCGATTGAAGAAAAGCTCGTCTTTCTGGAGGACCTCGCGCGTGATGGGCTCCAGCTCTCCCTTGGCGATTGCAGGGGCAGTCAGGCCGAGGCCTTCGACGAGTTTGTTGCTGAGTTTCTCATAGCCTGCCTGGGTGTAGTGGACGCCATTTTCAGTCAAAGGCTGGGCAGTCAGTCCAGCTTTGGGCACGCCACCCATGAGCTCGAAGAGATCAATGAAATAGGTATTTTGGCCAAGGGCGAATTTTCTCAGTGCATCACGGAAGCTTGAAAGGCTCTTGTTGGCATAAGCCAGGTCGGGAAGGGGAGGCGGAAGTGTCTCCAGAGGCGGCGGGCTGACGATGACGAGACGAACGCCGGGGGATTGTTTGCGCATCAGATCGAGCAGATTTCGATACCCTGTCAGGAAGTCAGGAAGGCCACTGAGTCCTTCAAAGGCCATCTCGGAGCCGTAGCAGAGCATGACGACACTGGGCTTCAGCAGATCCAGATGCGTAGTCAGACGCTGGATACCCTCCTCAGGAGGTCCAAAGTATGAGCGCGCATGGCCAAAGACGGTGTCTCCACTCCAGGCAAGATTACGCACACTGATTTTCAAATCGCCAAGCGCCAGCGCGAGGCGCGGCTCAAAAGTCCCATAGCGCTGCTCACGCTCGATGACCGTATTCCCGATGAGCACCAGTCGATCCCCATCTTTGAATTCAAAGGACAGCTTTTCCGGCTTTGGAGTCGGTGGGACGACCTCTTGAGCAGTGATTGTGCCAGTGATGGCGAGAGTGAGGAGTGCGGCTTTCCAGATCATTGATATCCTATTGGAGATGAAAGGGCAGGTCATGTCCAGACTAAACCTCACAGGCTACAAGGTTCTTCCAAACTCAGTGAGTGCTGATTCTAGGCGCCGGATCTCACGCCGCACGCGGGTGAAGGCACCTGCGGCTTTGGACATTTTTTCTTCTTGAGCTAGGTCAGTGAGGCGACTCACTGCCTGAAAGGCCTGCGGGGCGGAGTAGGCACCGATCATGCCTTTGAGCGAGTGCGCAGCCTGATACAAAAGGGAAGCATCTCCGCGAGCCATGGCATCAGAGGCATCTCTCAGCAGGGCACCCGCATCTTCGGAAAAGATGGCTAGTAGCTCGCGCATCAGTTCTTTATCTCCAGTGCAGCGTGCAAACTCAGCCGCCGAAAAGACAGCTTCTTTGCTGCGGGCTGCGGTGATTCCAGCACTGGATTTTTGGCCATGCAATCCTGATTCGACCACTCTGAAAAGATCGGCTGAACGCACCGGCTTGGATAGGTAATCATCCAGGCCAGCGGCCAGGCAGCGCTCACGATCACCAACCATGGCATTAGCGGTCATGGCAATGATGTGGAGATGCTTGCCTGTTTCCTTTTCCTGTTCACGAATTTTTTGAGTCGCTTCCAGCCCACTCATCTCGGGCATGTGCACATCCATCAGCACTGCATCAAAGCGTTCGCGGTCCAAGGCTTTTAAAGCAGCTAAACCAGTGTCAACGATGGTCACAAGGTGGCCGCGTTGTTGAAGAAGCTTCGAAGCCACGATCTGATTCACCCGCCCATCTTCAGCCAGTAAGATCTTCAGCGGACGGGCCGCTGTTAGAATGATGTCATCGGGTTTAGACTCGGAGGCTTTTAGCATGCCTAGAGTCGCTTTCA
>JAPLUM010000777.1 GCA_026397605.1 Verrucomicrobiota bacterium
GAAACAAATTCGAGTCATAAAAGAATCATCGGCGCATTTAGGCCGTGGGATTCAAGAAACGGAACTTTGGGTCGGATCATGCAAAAAACCGATGTTTTGACGCATCGCCCTAGCGCAGCTAAGCTCCAACGGCCAGCCAACTAAACTCTGCCGCATAAACACGTGTTGTGGACCAAGTCGAAATGACCGCCTGAAAACCAAACTCGGTAATTTCCCCAACCTTGATGGTCAAGCGCGCACTCTCATGTTGATCGATGTCAAAGCCGCTCAGCCCAAGATGAACAACTGGCGGTGAAGCGAAAGACACGGAAAACAAGACGTCCACGAGAAAAAGTCGGCTCTCTTCAGGCACTGAAACAGGATCTGACAGATTCCAATCGGGTGTTAAAACACCGACACCGTGCGTTGCGGATAGAATCTTCCAGGGAATGGGGGCAGAGATCATGGGTGCATTCTTATCAGCAGATATTAGGCCGTCTCCACAAAGATCTTTTGGTTGATCAAACAAGCCCTAAGAGCAAAATGAAAGCTCTTGAAAGATCAGCCAGCACCAAGATAATGAGAATGTATTTTCACTCCTTGATCACATGCCCAGCAACACGAAATCGAAAACGCTGACTGGCATCCTTGTGGTTTTATTTCTATGTGGCGTTGTGCGGATAGCAATTATTGAAGTGAAGCAAGACTCGAGTAAGACAGCGACACTGGTTGTAAGTCCAAAAAAACAATCCAAAATCAACGTGATTTCGGCGCAAAAAGTGAACGTGACCCCAGAAGAGCAGGCACACGCTTGGCGTGATTTTATGGCAGGACGCTCCTTTGTTCTTGTCATCAACGGGCGCCCCGAGAGGTTCACGCTTTCGCTGTCCGAGTTATACGTCTCAAATGCCGCACCACACAATCGCCTTAGAACGATTGAAGCTCAAAACGATGTCAACCATCTTATGATGGCAGCCAAAGACCTTGGCGTCGAAACGACAGGGTTGGTCCTCTACCCTGAGGGTCAGGAAAAGCATTCTCAGTCCCGTCAAATTCTGCATAAGAAGATTCTTATCCAAACATCGGATCGACAAAGAACCCTGGCATCCTTAAAAGCGCACAATCTGAAGCTCCTTAGTGAACCTGAATACTCCCCAGGAAGCCTCATTGTAGAGCCTCTGCAAGGTGGCCCTGAGGCCACACTAAAAGCGCTAGAGCAGCTTAGCGGAGATTCGTCGGTTACTTCGGCAGGTCCACTTTTACTCCATCAATTACAAAAGCACTCGACACCTAACGACACACTATTTCCTTCCCAATGGCATCTCAAAAATACGGGACAAGTCAATGGCACACTAGGCGTTGATATGAATGTCACCTCAGTTTGGGACACTTACAGAGGGCAAGGCATCAAAATAGCCATTGTTGATGACGGACTCCAAATCCTGCATCCCGATCTGGCACCCAATGCAGACACCACCAATCACTATGATTGGAATGATTTCCCAAACGACACAAACCCAGCACCATCGCAGGCCAATAATGTAGAAGATTATCATGGCACCTCAGTGGGAGGCGTCGCAGCTGCCCGTGGTAACAATACCATTGGGGTTTCAGGCGTAGCTCCAGAGGCCACTCTCGTGGGGTTCAGGCTAATTTCAGATCTCACCAGCGATGATGAAGACGCAGATGCCATGAGCCGTGGAAAAGATGTGATTCATATCAAAAACAATAGTTGGAGCTTCGGTGGCTTCGCGTGGACTCTAAGTGGCCCCAGTTCTCTCATGGAAGATGCACGCCGAGACGCAACAGAAACAGGTCGTAACGGGAAAGGTACCATTTTTGTTTGGTCTGCAGGAAATGGACGTGCCAGTGGCCATCAAGGACAAAAAGATGGAGCTACTAATTCGATGTATGTTACAACTGTTGGAGCCACGACTAATAACGGTTTATTGACCAGCTACAGTGAAACGGGCTCGCATCTGGTTGTTTGCGCACCCAGCAGCGGCGGTACACAAGACATATACACAACTGATTTAATCGGCAACAGAGGCTACAACGAAACTGGAATTGCCCAAGGCGAGGTTTCTAACCTCGACTATACCAATGACTTTGGAGGCACATCTTCTTCTGCTCCAGCGGTCTCGGGTGCTGTGGCGCTCATGCTGGAGGCAAATCCCAATTTGAATTGGCGTGACGTCAAAGAAATTCTCCTTCGCACATCCACCCCAATTACACCTCAAGATTTAGGCTGGGTTATCCGCGATGGTGGATACAGCAATTTACCACCTATAAGACACCATCAATCATATGGAGGAGGCCAAATCAACGTTCAAGCAGCAGTCTCCCTGGCTGAAACCTGGACTTCATTGGGGCCGATGCTACAAATCTCACGAACGTCAACAGCCGTTGCAGCCATTCCTGATAACAGTGCGAGGGGCATCAATGTGGTTTTTGATTTTAGCACAGCGAATCCAATGAGAGTTGAGCACGCCAAACTACGGTTGAATGTTTCTCACGGCTATCGAGGTGACTTGGAGATTAGACTTACTTCACCATCCGGAACGATAAGCACACTGGCCACAAAAGAAGTTGAAGATGATGGCGCTAATTATTTTGATTGGAATTTTAGCAGTGTCCGCCACTGGGGAGAATCGGTCAAAGGAAAGTGGACACTGAACATTAGAGATATTGATCCAATCTCGACTGGGACGTTCAATTCTGCCACACTCAATCTGTATGGGACTGACTTTACACCCATTTCAATCACTTCACTGCCAAACGAACCAAAGCTTTTAGCTGCTGGGGAACCTCTCACTCTTAACCTTACTGCAGCAGGAAACGGAACATTCATGTACTCTTGGCTGCTTAATCTTAAGCAGACTGCGACAACTCAGATTCTTCAAATCCCTGAAATCGCACTGTCTCAGGCAGGGCGTTATCAAGCGAAAGCCAGCAATTTAACAGGGAGCATCAACACTGACAGTGTTTATCTGCAGCCGGTGAGGGTCTCTCTTATCAATGGTTACTGAATGGTCAGACGATTCCTAAAGGTGGTAAAATCACAGGCATGGATACCAAATCATTATCCATCTCCAAAATGCAACCCGAAGATACAGGCCCCTACACCTGCCTTGTACGAATGTCTGGCGTTGCGACATCTGTAGAGACGCTACCCTTTCACATCGTTCTCCGCTACAAACCTGTTGTCACCCTTCGGGCCATTGATCAGGGCATTGTGAGTGGGGCTGTAAGTGAGCAAATAACGGCTATCAATAGCACCACACGATTCTCAGCAACTGGATTGCCGCCAGGCGTCACCATCAGCGCCACAGGCGTGCTAACAGGTCGCCCGGGAAGGCCTGGGCAATACAAACCTAAAATCACGGCGACCAATCTTGCGGGCAACAGCCCTCCAGTAGAATTTGAATGGAATATTGCAGACTTCCCTCTCACGGCACGAGGCGTATGGACGGGAATTGTGGAGCGTAAAACAGGTCTCAATACTGACTTTGGAGGTCGCTTAAAAATCACCGTTTCCAACACGGGAACCTACACAGGCAGCATAACTCTAGGATCAAAAAGTTATGCCTGGTCCAGCCGTATTGACGCGCTTTTAAACAATACCGAACCCACGACCCCATTCACGATTTCAAGAGGAAGACTTTTGAGCCCTTTAACAGGAAACATCACACTTAATTTGACCACAGATCAACTTTCCGGAAGCATCACCGACGGGACACATACGTCCACTTTCAAAGCGTTTAGGAATCCTTGGTCGGCCACAAACAAACCAGTGCTCGTGACCACAGCCTACAATTCAGCACTTGAGGTACCTAGCCCGCTTGTTCTGAATCCGATTTACCCACAGGGACATGGCCATGTGAAGCTTACGATAAGCACAACGGGAACGGTGATTTGGGCTGGTAAGTTGGCAGACGCCACGACACTCACGGGCAGCACCACCCTTGGTCCTTTGGGCGAGACTTCTATCCACTCCATGCTTTATGTGAATACGGGGAGCATTCAGGGTTGGGGCACAGTGACTCTGGCCACGGGCCTTGTCGATGGCGATGTTAATTGGCTTAAATCCCCCCAACTTCCCACCAGTACAACTCGCAGCTACAAAACCGGCATTCCCCTGCATAGCCTAACGATTCGTGGGGCTCAGTATTCCAGGCCTGTCGTGCCAACCATGATCATCGACTTGGATCCACAGCCTTTAACTGGGCCACTGATCAACAATGCAAAACTTCGATTCACAGGCCTACCAATGCTCATGCCATTGGAACAAAGCTTCAAAGTTACCAAGAGCAATACAGCAACAGTGCCGAGCTTAGCTGCAGAAAATCCACAAAACGTGCGACTCAGTCTGAATGCAGCTACCGGCACCATCAGTGGCACATTTAGTTTCAGAAATGATGATCCGTTCGATACCACAGCACCCTACGCCCAAATCCTGCGCACAGAAACTTACAGCGGACTAATCGTCACTAGAGCCGGCTTAAACCAAGGGATTGGCTACTTCAATCTCGTTGAACTACCAGATACTGTTGGAGAGAAAGCTACCACGACCCCCAGTCTCTCTGGCAAAGTTGAACTCATCAAGCCTTGAGAAAAACCCAGGTAGCACCCCAGCCTCCAGTCTGCGCACTTGCAGGCCAGGTGAAGCTCTGAACGATTTCCATCTGGCCCAGCTTCTGGTGTACACCGCTACGCAGTGTGCCTGTGCCTTTCCCATGAATCACGCGAACCTGGAGAATCCCACGCTGTTGGCACTCGCTCAAATAATCCACCAGTAGATCCCCGACCTCTCGGGGCTGAAAGGCATGCAGATCCAGCTCATTCGTGATCTCGATGCGCACTGGCTCACCCTCTATCATTGGGAGAGCACGACGGCAGCGATTTCATCCCACAGCGCATCAACGTCCTTCGGTCCACGAGATGGCTTCTTTGCTTTCGAAAACCAATAGTCACCATTCCAGTGATCACCTTCGATCACATGAAGCAGCGCATGGATCCAGGATCCCAGCGGCGTGTGAATCTCTTGAGCGATGTTAGGCGCCTCTTCCCAGTTTCCCGCTTTCGTATGCCAGAGAGCCTGAGCCTCAGGGCTTAGATTGGCAGGGAAAGAAGGAAGCGCAGCGAGTTCAGCAGCCGTCATAACACTCAATCTTCTGGCAGAGGTTTACCCTTGGTCTCTGGTGCCCAGATGAGCGCGATGATTCCAACGAGGAAGATCACGCACATGGTCATCGCGGAGTAGCGAGAAGGCAGTGGTGCAGCGTAATCGCCATACAGCTTTGAGGCGAGTGCTGCGGAGCCAAAACTACCTGCAGCAGCGGCAAAACGCCCGAGATTGTAGCAAAAACTAACTCCCGTGCTACGCAGCCGACTAGGGAACAGCTCAGGCAGGTAGATGGCAAAACCAGCGAAAACAGATAGCTGCGACAAACCGAGCATGAACATCATGATGTAGGCGGTCGGTGGCGACTCGATCTTCCAGTAAACCAAAAAGGTGGTCACTAGCGCTGCACTAAATCCAATGAGGAAGGCTCCGCGGCGGCCCATGCTGCCAGCCACGCGTGTGAAGATCGTCATGCCGACGCCAGCGCCGATCATGTTCCAGAAGTAGGCCCAGTTGATGGCACTATCGACGAAGGGTTTAATGATCACCTTGCCAGCATCTGTAACAGCGCTTTCGGCAGTAAGCTTGCCAGAGGAGATCAATTCTTTAGCGTAATGCGCTGCAAAGACGCTCTTCTGAATGTCTGGTGCATATTCAGCGATGGCCCAAAGTCCGACGACACCCGTTGAGGCGATCAGGGCACCGACGATCAAGTTTTTACGCCAGCGTGCCTCGCCTAACAGCGAAGCATAAGGTGCTAGAAAGTTGCCCTTCGGCAGCAGTCCTTGGTCCTTGAGCGCCTGCCAGCCCGCTGGCTCCTTGAGCCACTTTCGCCCCCAGTGTGTTTGGGAACAACGCATTAAACGCAAACACGGAATAAATCGACCACGGCAAAACGATTATCAAAAATCCGGCCAGAATCGACCAGCGCCATTTCCGGTCGTTCAGTGCAACCCAACCGATGACCATGGGCAGCAGCAAAATTCCTTCACCACGGGTGAGATACAGGCAACCCATCAGAATTCCCGCTATCAAGTATCTGTTCAGCGATAAGGCGAGCACGGCTGCTATCAGTAAAAACAGAAAGAGGGGGTGTTCACTGCCAAAATGGAAGCGCGCCCAGCATCCCCATAGCAGGCTGCCGCAGGCTGTAAAGCTTGCGACAAAGGCATTTATGCCGCTTCTGAGCAAGAGACAATATAGCGCCCAGCATGCGCCTATCCATGCCATTGCCCCTGATGCGATGGCGAGTGCTGGAATTGGAATCGCCGGGATCAACCGACTGCCAAACGCCAATAGAAGCGCCAGAAGCGGCGTTGTCGTGCCAAGTATTGGGGCGCCGCCGTTGTATACAAACCCCCTGCCCTCCGCCACATTACGCGCAAAGGTAAAGGTG
>JAPLUM010000085.1 GCA_026397605.1 Verrucomicrobiota bacterium
AACACGCCTGAGTCAGTTCAAAAACTACTGGATGTCATCGAGCACATCAAAGAATGGCCCGTGCGTGCTGCTTTGGCCAAGAACATACGCGCCGTATCCAATCCTGAAGCCTTGCAAGTACTCCTGCCTGCTTTGCTCAACAATTACGGACGCGGCAACACCATCCTCAATGAAATCAGCGATACCATTGCCCGCTTAGCCCAGCCTGAAACGGTGGAAGACCTTGCTGCATTGCATTGGCAAGCCTCCGTGCAAGCCGGGCAAGGCCACAAAGTCCTGCGCACGGTCGCCAGCATCCGCAACCCAATCGCTGCCCGCGGCCTCATGAAAGTAGCCAACTTCTCCGAAAGCCCAGCCCTCGCCGCCGCTGCCCAGGAAGCCCTGAAAGTCATCGATCAGCCGCTAAATTGAGGTTTTCCACCGGAATTCTCATTGCCGGTCGATAGGCCGCAGGCGCCTTCACCGTTTGGCTTAGCCTATTCCAGTCACTGCCATGATCTCACGTCTCACTTTCTTCCTCGTTTTGGGATGCATGACAGCATCTCTATTTGCTCAACCCGCTAACTCTGCTGGGCTTGGATTAAAGGATGGCGACCGTGTGATCTGATTGGTGACTCGATCACTCATCAGTGTCAATACACTCAGTATGTGGAGGATTTCTTTTACACGAGGTATCCGAAGCTGCGTCTGCACTTTCGCAATGCTGGAGTCAGCGGTGATGTGGCAGCTGATGCCTTGAATCGTTTTGATGACGACATTGCCAGCTTCAAGCCCACAGTGGCCACCATTCTTCTGGGCATGAATGATGGGCGTTACCAGGACTTTAGCCCTGAAATTTTCCAAACCTATGCACGGGATATGACAATGCTTTTGGATAAACTTGATGCCCTAAAGGTTCGCGTTTTTCTCATGAGTCCGACCATGTTTGATCATCAAGCCTTTGAGCAAATGGTGGCCAAGGACCTCGCGCGTGGAAAAAACAAAACGCCTGAAAATTACAACGCCGTGCTGGCCTACTTCGGTAAATGGGGCCAAGAGCAGGCAAGGAAGCGCGGATACGGCTTCATCGATCTCTACGGCCCACTGAATCAATTAACCACCGAAGGACGGGTCAAAGATCCAAACTTCACCTTGATCGCAGATGCCATCCATCCCGCTGGTGACGGACAGTTTGTCATGGCCTACTCCATCATTGATGCCTTCAATGAGCCTGGGCAAGTCTGGAGCCTGCTCGCAGCCTCCAAAGATGGAGATTGGAAAGCTATCCCAAGTCTCGGCAGCACCAGCGCCGTGACCGGTGGTGAAATGGGAAAAAGGGTCGCCCTCACCCTGCTGCCGAAATGTCTGCCTTGGGTGCCGCTGGATGAGGCCAAGCTAGGTGCTACCCTGACAGCTTCAGGCCACCGTAAAAGCAACGAAGCGCTTACCGTCGTCGGCCTGCAAGCAGGGCGCTATGATGTCTTCGAAAACGGTCAACTTGTTGGCACTTGGGATCACATCCAGCTCGGTAAAAAAGTGGAGCTCCAGAGCGATACCGATTCCCTCACCTTGCAGCAAGCTCAGCGCGTGATCGAACTCAATAAGAAGCGCAATGATGAAGCCATCCGCCCTCTGCGCAACCTCTACGGCAAGCGCAAAGGTATGTTGCGTAAAGGTGATAAAGCCGTCTTTGAAGCTTGGTGGAATGGCGAAGGCAAAGCCGAAGAAGCGAAGCTGCTACAAAAAGCCTCCGCCATCGAAGATGAGATCTATAAAGCCAATCAGCCTGTGGAGATTAAAATTGACGTGGTTCCCACCGCTGCAAAAGCCCCCATTAAAGTTAAGGTGCCTGCGAAAAAAGCAGCCTAATCCACGATTTAGACTCCGACGGAGTGCATCTGCTCGTAGGCATTGGTCAGCCAGACTTTTACGCGCTGGCGCTCCAGCATGCTTAGACCGGTGTCATCTGTCTCAGTTCGGTTTTTGGCGGCCCAGAAGCTGGTGCTGCAAGCGTCGATTTTGTTGATCGCTGTGTCGTGCAGTTTACGTAGCTTGATGACTTTGGCATGAAGACTGTTGGCCCGTTCTTTCTCGTGAGATTTGTCAAAAAGATCAAAAGATTCGCCACGCAGTTGATTCAATACGATCACGTAATTCAGGCGTGAACCGAAGCGATCAAAAAGCTTTTTCAGCAGATCCACAGAGTCTTTGCCTGAGTCCATGACATGCCAGTATTTGATGGAGATACCCTGATCGCCGGCCATTTCCAAGACGCCTGATTCATCCATCCATTTCACCAGCGAATCGTGGGTTTGTGCAGCAAGATCAACCAGGACCCGCTTGTCCATGCTTTCCAGTGCTGACTCCACGATGGCATCCATGCTTTCATATTGATCGATCACGACAGGTGAAGCAAAGTCTGAGTAGAAACGTAGAAGAGATCCGTGTGAGCGGTCTGTATCAAATCCCTGAAATGGCAGTGAGTGATCAATCAAGTATTGAGCCACGATGCGTGAGACAACAGATTTGCCGACGCCGCCTTTTTCTCCGCCGATGAAATGAATGGTAGCCATATTTAAGAGTGAAAATTGAAGTTTTGTGAAGGTGGAAAGGCAAGGACTAGCGCCAAAGGTGCTGAGAAAGTGCTCATGGAAGGGATGTGTTTCATCGCACGAATCGTGCCGTCTGCCAGAGTTTATTCGAACACTGCATCGATTGATGCTCGGGAACTCTTGAGGTAGAAGTGCCTTTATGTCCGACTTATCTGTTGAATCCAATCCTTGGGAAACCCTTTCTACCCGCGAAGCCTATGCGAATCCATGGATTCGTGTCCGTGAAGACCAAGTGATCAACCCTAGCGGTGGTCCTGGAATTTACGGAGTCGTGGAATACAAAAATCGTGCTGTCGGTGTTGTGCCGATTGATGACGAAGGCTTCACCTGGCTGGTGGGGCAGTGGCGCTACTGCCATGAAAGTTACGAATGGGAAATCCCAGAGGGTGGTTGCCCTGCAGGTGAAACGCCAGCTGAGTGTGCCCGACGCGAGCTGCGGGAGGAAACTGGGATTAGCGCAGCTCTGATTGAGCCCTTGATGACAGGTATTCAGCTCTCCAACTCTACGACTAATGAAGTCTGTGATCTCTTTGTTGCGCGCCAGCTCACATTTGGAACTGCCAGCCCCGAGGAGACGGAAAAACTAAACGTGAAACGCCTGCCTTTATCCGAAGCAATCGCCATGGCCAAAGATGGCCGCATCAAGGACAGCCCGAGTGTGCTTGCGTTGCTAAGATTAGACTGTGCCTAATCCGTGAAGTACCGCCATGTCCTTCATTCAATGACTACACTTTGAATGGTGTTTTTTTCACTCAGCCATGCTTTTGTCAATGAGACACGCTGGTTCCTGATTTCATATCGTGCGAGCAGCCAAGCATGTGGGGTCGTATGCTCGACTAGAACAGACTTTGTGGATTGGATTCCTCTATTGAGATCAGTTATCCAATTCTGTCTTGTTTGTTGATCGGTGAGTATCAAGGCCCCCTCTACGAGGTGGATTATAAAGGAGCGCCCCAGTTTGTGAAAACGAACTAGCTCTGTCCAATTGGGGATTTCAAGTTTAGAAATAACGCTGCCTGGCGGAAGTGGTGTCGGGTCTAGCAGCCAAGAGGATGGGAGCAGGCGTATAAGGTGATCAAAGTGGTTGGCGCGCAGATCATTGATCCAGGTGCTGCGTAGTGCGGGAAGCTGTAGCAGAGCGCTCCACGTGGGGTCTTTAATCCAGGGTAATGAACTGCCTGAGATCTCCCAGCCTTTGCTGGATTGGCTTAGTAAAAGGTGAAAAGCTTTGGCGGGCTGATCGATGTGCTCATTGGGCAGCCAATGCTTGAGGAATGCGTTTAGATGGTCTGGCAGTCGATCTTTGCTGACCCTCAACGTTAGATTATGAGCGGCGGTAGCCCAAAGGGACATCTCATGCCCGAGAGGCAGCAGGTCTTTACTGGTTTCTCGGGGTAGTTCGATGTGGCCAATCGACTCAAAATCCTCCAAGCTTTCGAGGGAGGAAAGAAAAACTGCTGGGCAATCGAAGGTCATGCCATGCAGTGGATCAACCTCCGTGCACGATCAAGCCCCTAAATGCGCTGCTAGACATCATGGGCTGGAGCAGATTGAGCGTAGCTCGGAGTTTGGTGGGATTAGAGATGGCCGGATTGTTGACCAAAATTACGTCCGTAGCCAGAGGTGCAAGCGGCGCGACATCCGCGAAATTTCGCAGCACAGGGCCGCTGTCTAAAATGATCCAGTCCACATGTTGGCGAGCGCGGTCGATCCAGGCACGGTAGCCGTCAAGCAGCTCATTGGTGGCGTAGGCGGGCAAATCATGAGCTGGGAGCAGGAAGAGGTGTGTGTTGCCATAACGCAGGGATTCCAAGTCATTGGCCCATGAGCTGTGATTGTAGGCCTGCGGGAACCATTGATGAAGGGTAGGGGAGACGGCATTGCACTCCATCATGAAAACGCTGCGCCCTTGGTGACAAAAGGCGGCTGCTAAAGCTGCTGCAGAAACAGTCTTGCCCTCCCCTGCATCAGCACTGGTGATGAGGATGATGCCGCCGAGGCCGCTGCGCTTCAGGGCCTGCATTTCCAGTGTGGTGGTAATCTGATGCAAGGCACCTGCTGCACCCATGGGTTCGGGCTTGAGCAGCTGGCTGAGCATGGCTTCTGGGTGTGCTGAGCCAATAAGGGGTAGCTTGGCAAGCACCGGAGTCTGGGGCATTCCTGGAATCGTCACAGGCGGATAGCTCGGACGCATCTGTGTTATCATGGGTGCTACGATTGGCTGCGAGAGCGTATGTTGCACGGGAGTGCTGGGTGATTGTCCGACGGGAACGTGCGAGACATGCTTTACAGAAGGGATATTGGCTGAAGGAGAACCACCCTGACGAATGAGCTTCATGACGTGGTCGTCAAACAAACCCCATCCGACGGGCAGACCGATCAGCAGAATGCCAAAGATCATGAAGCTAGCGACAGCAGCGATGGGCTTATTTGGTTTCACCGGCGTTTCAGGTGCGGTGGCTACGTCGGAGAGACTAAGCGCACCCGCATCTTTAAATTGGCCGCTGATTTCTGCCTGGCTGAGTTTTTTCACAATGGACTGGTAGGTCTCGCGGTCCGTATTGACCTGGTCGGAAAGCAGACGCTGCTGAACGGTCTTTCCACTTTGATCAATGGCTTCACCACGGACAGTACTCAGCTGTTTTTCATAATCAGCGATCTGGCGCTCTAGATTAGTGACCTCAGTTTCCGCCATGGTCACCACTGAGTTAACGGAGGTGTCCAAGGCATTTTTTAAAGACTCGATCTCACTGGCAAGGGCTATCATATTTGGATGACGACGACCGCATTGAGACTCAAGTGCACGGCGAGTGAGGATCTTGGCCTCTAGCTCTTTGCGATTAAAAGCTACGTCTGGATGGTCGGCAATGCTGCGCACTTCTCTTAGATCACGCCCTGCTTGTTGAGTTGTCCTAATGCTTTGCAACTCGTTCTTGGCTCTGGCTAACTTTAGCTGAGCTTCGGTCAGCGCTGCATTGAATTGGCGCACACGCTCTCCGTCCACGTCCTTGATTTCCCCAGGCTGGAAGATGTCTTGGCTTTTGCTGTAAGCACTCAGTTCACGCTCACTCTTCTCTAGCCGTTTTTTCAGCATTTCAGCCTGCTCTTTGAGATAGTTACGATCACTTTCGGTGAGGTGAGATTCACTTTCACCCTAAAAGCGCATGTATTGCTCGGACATACCATTGGCGATGTCAGCGGCCATTTTCGGGTCAAGGTCACGGACGAGAAGTCGTAAAATGTGAGATTCTTTCTGCGGCTCCACCCGCGCAGCGCCTGCTAGGGCTTCAACGAAGATCTCGCGTTCGGGAACTGGCTTGCCAGGTTTGTAGAGTCCGATGGCTTTAAGGAGCTGATCTTTTCTACCCAGTCGGCTGCTGACATCTGCGGCAAACTTAGCCCTCTTTACCGGATCAAAGTGTTCATAAAAGAAGTCCGCAAAACGATGTGACATCATCTCAGTGAGATGATTATTGATGAGCTGCGGGGCGCTGAGTTCTGAGAAACCAGGGCGGGAGTCACCAAAGGAAGCCACGCTGCTGTCCTGGAGTCGTAGTCGTAGTTTGGCTTCTGCCTCATAGACTTTGGCCCCCATACCCAGAGCATAAAAAATCAATGCGGCGGCAGGCACACCTGCATAGAGACCTTTTAGCCAATGCTTTTTGAGATAACTAAAAAGATCAGCAATGCTGATGATGGATTCACTGAACTGCGGCGCAGGTGTGGATAAATACGGACTATGATCCACCTGCGAAAGCGGTGACGGCAGCCCCAGTGAAGATGGGGCGATTGGCACCAATGCGCGCGAACCCAAAGCCGCGCTCGGTAAGAGCGGGTTTGTTGGTAAAGGGTCGATTGCAAGGCGATAGGCCATGGGGTCAGGAAGGTGTGAAAGCTAGGCGATCTTAGTCTTTGGGCAAGGTTTAGTGAAGTGCGTTCAGCAGTTTGAAGGTGGTTTAGACGGATTCGGAATCCTCTGATATAGGTGCCTTTTGAGTTGGCTTAGAACTCGAAATCAGTCTTTTCAAATTACGTAGAATGCGGAATACGAAGCCGCGCAAACTCAGTGGATTAAAGCATTCAATGTCTGATACAAAACGGACGCGGTCACACCACTCCCGCTTGTAGGGATAGTCGCCAGGCAGGAAATCATAAATTGTGGAGCCTCTTTCCATGGCGCATTCAAAGCTCCATTGCATGGCAAGATTTCCCAAGCCTAGCTTGGCATATTGGGGATCTCTACCGAGTTGATATTGAAGTGTCTCTGTGTTGGAGCGTAGGCAGTAGATGCCAGCGATCAGCTTGCCATCTAGTTCGATCATGCTCAGGATCGCACGGCCATCCAAAAGCCAGGTGGACAAAAGAGTGCGGTGAAGTCTCTGGCATTGTTCACGCAAGAAACTGCTCACGCCTTCAGGGTAGATAAAGGAATGGAGTTCAAAGAACCGGTCAATCGCCAGCTCAAGGGGCACTTCTCTTCCCGCTAGAACTTTTCGTGCGGTATGACCCTCGGAAAGCTTCTCCCAGCGCTTGCGCATTTTTTGGCGCCATTTGCCTGAGTGCAACATGGCATATTCATTCCAGGTTGCAGGCAGCTTTGTCCACCTGCACTCCGTCATGTTCAGCACGCCCATGCCTCTGCCTGCCCAGCGCAGCTCAGTCATGATGTGGGCATAGTTCATCGATTCTGTCGGAATCTTATTGAGTCGCACGACATCCCAAAGATGACGTGATTCTGTCACGACGGTCACTAGGACGGAGGTGACTTCACTTTCACGTCCTGCTGGCACGATGAAATCCAAGCGCTCTCCTTGAATCGGCCCCTTACCATTCATGAAACCGAGGTGCTTGAGATGGCGTCTATTTCTATCTGATCCTGGCCCGATGACCAATGGGGCGATACCCTGAATCTGGTCTTCATGATCACGGACCACGCCGATGCATAGCTGAAAGGAATCACGGCATTCCTGCCACCAGAGCCAGACATATTCCCAAGACTGGAAAGGGCTGTGCGTGTGGGATTTTGCCAGCAGCTTATCCCAGACGGGTTCCAGGGCTAGATAGCCAGGTTCATCACGGATGATCTCCAGCTTCACTGAGCACCTCCTTTTTTCACAATCATGGCCGCGATAGCGCGGCGGGCTGCATAAAGCTTTGTCATATCGTCATTCCAATCACCAAAACCACGCGCGAAGCTAGCAGCTTCTGCCATGGCTTCACGTTCTAATCCCAGATCCTTTGCCAGCATGAGGTAGTCGTAGTCCTCAGACATTTCACGCAGCCATTTCAGTCGGATGCTTGCTACGGGTTCATCTCTTCCATGGCGCTTTTTTGTGCCGGGATAGACAAAGCTGCCGTCTCCATTAAAAACGTCCTCTGTAATGTCGCTGTGAAAGGTATCTGCCTGGGTCCAGACGTCCACCCCCTTATGGACGTACAGGGTATCCCAGTAGCAAATACCGGTGATGCTATGACGTGGCATGACCCAACTGAGAATGCGGTGGTTCATGGGTGGAAAGTCTAGGCACCAGACAGGTGGATTGCTCTCCTTCAGTGTGGCAGGTTTGCCATGCGCTGCTTCCCAATCATTGGGCATCTGAACCAGAGCAGCATAGCACCAGACTTCATCTCCAGCCTTCAATCGGCGGGCGATGTCGCGCTTGCCTTTCGGGGACTCCATGTCCTGCCAGACACTGCCGAAGTGTGGAGCCCAGATATCCACAAAACTATCCAGATTCCCCCACCACATGGAGTCAGGCGTGGGTTGCTCCGTGATGACGAGGGGGATGCGCACACCGTATTTGGCTTCCACCTCATTATAAAAATCGCCCCAGCGGCGCACATAGGCATAAGCAGCTGAGCTATTAGGCTCATCCAGATCTCCATCATTCATGTAACCACGGGACTCACAGTGCATTTTTTTCAGCAGTTTCATCCAGTCAGCCACATAGCGCATGGCGTCTTCACGGTCTTTCTCCAGCGGATCAGCAAAAGGCCAAGTTGGCCAAAGTGGCAGGCAGATCATGCCCGTGTGGCGATGCAGCAGGTGCTTGCGCATGGCTTTTTCCACCTGCTCCTCATCCAGCTTACCCGTGATCGGACTCGGATAAGTCTGACGACTCTGATCATAAGAAAGCCGATGCTGCACCATCAAGTCGTAGTATTTCTCCACGATGGCTGCGGCCTCTGGCTCCGGTGGGTCCTGCTCGCGGTCAAAACCATGGACTTCCGCCATCCTCCGCCAACCCGTCATAATGGAGGATTTTAGCCTTGGTACCACGGGCATGTCAAAGGCAGCGACGTTAAGCGAGACTGGGCTGCGCCGGATCTCAGCACCCTTGGCGTTTTTCAAAATAACCTCGCCTTTGTAAAGATCCGGCTTGGTCGTGTAGGGCACAAAGACATCTACCCAAAAAGGCTGGTTCACGCTCTTTTCATTTGGCAGTTTTTGCCAGGGGAAATCCTGCGGCACCAGCGCATCAGGATACTCTCCTGGCGGCAGCGGTGACATGGGCGTGGAGGTGACGACGCGGACGTAATGCTCACGCAAAATCACTGGTGCAGGAATCTTACCCGCAGCTTCACTCATTAAAGCCGTAGCTTCCAGCGTGATGCCTTGGATCTCCTCCGGTGCTCCTGTGACGATGATTTGCAGTGACTCCCACTCTCCGCGAGCAGCCTCAAGCCTGACTTCATGATCGGTGACTGGCTCTGTGCGCAGAACTCTCGTCATGGCATCCACCTGAGTTAGCCTGAGCTCAGCCCGAGCCATGGTCAGCAGGAAAAAGAATGGCAGTAGGAACCTCATACGTCGAGCACCTCCGCATAGACTTTTTCATAACCACGCGCAGCCACTGATATGTCAAAATTTTCCTGAGCATGCCGACGCATCAGGGCTGGCGAAGGAGGGTTTAAAAGTGTGTCCTCCCATGCGCGAGACAGCGCCTCGGGATCTCGAACTGCCACTGCCATACCCACGCCTTCCAGCAGCCGCGCACAATCGCCCACATCCGTAGTCACACATGGCACACCG
>JAPLUM010000759.1 GCA_026397605.1 Verrucomicrobiota bacterium
AACTTCACTACTGGCCCGAATTTCGGGGTCCACCTCAAACCACGAGCGCTGCCAAGAAGCTTGCAGAAGTCAAAGTCGATTCCATGACTGTCATTGACGGCGTGGTGAAAGTTAAGGTGCGCGTGAGTGATTCAGAAAGCCGCCGCCGCGATTTTTTACTCCCCTTTGAAAAAGATACGGCGGGCAATCAGCTCATCTCCGCCACGCTAGACGCCGAAAAAGGCACATTCTTGGTCACGGCGATGATTCATGGCGAACGACACACGCTGACGCAGGTCGTGACGCAGGTTGTAAAGCAACGCACCTCCAGCCCCAGTGCTGAAGTCCGCAAAAAATACGAATCATTCAGTGATGCAGCGAAAGGGAAGTTACGCGATAAGATGCGTGCGCTGTCCGCAGATGAAAAATTCCGCAACTCCCCCAGTGAAGAACGCAAAAAAGTCATGCGCAGTGTCTTCGAAGAGATTGAAAAGGAAGACAAGCTCCACTGAGTTGTTCTTTATTTTTCCTGCGGATAAAAAATGCCAAAAAATGGAGGGCAAATGCTTGACAAAATATACCGCCTTTCACTCAGACTCGGAGTTGCAGAGATAAACGCTTAGAGTTCGTATTCTTGGCATCCCGCCAGCACGCTTGTGGTCCACCCTGCATCAGCCGCCAAAGACGTGGACTGACAGAATTTTCAAACTCTGAGGATACTCCGCCGCCAATAAGTCGGCCCCGGCACTCAGTAGGGACGCGCTGAGCCGCGTCTGTGGTTTTCCCTTTGCACTTCGATGCAGAGGGAGCTCACAAACGACCATAAACCCTGACGCCGTTCCACACCACCTCCGCCCCACAATCCTTCGGCCCCGACGCAGCGGTGCCCTACCGCGGCTTCGGCGGTCTAAACCCTGGTAGGGACGCGCTACGCCCTAACTCTTACCCACAAGTTTGGCGAGCTTCCAAGTCTCGGACATGTCGTGGAGATGGCGCAGGCCGCGCCAGATCACCTGGGCGCCGGGTGGTGGATCGTTTTTGCGATCAAGGTAACCTCCGAGCCTCGCGATCCAGCGCACTGCTTCGGCGATGCTCGGTGTGCGCTGGCTGGCTGAAGCTTTGCGCGTGGCCCACGCGCTGAGCACTTCGCACTCCGCTGGCTCCAACCACTCGCTGGCGGGAGCCTCGGGTTGCTGCCGCGCGGCGTCGCGCAGGGCCATGAGCCGCCAGGCCACGATGATATCCAAGCTCAGTGCTCGTTCGAGTTTCTCTAGGCTGCCGAGCCGCCGCGCTTCGCTCTGGCAGCCGCTCTTGAGCGTGCGGTGGAACACTTCGATGCCCCAGCGCCGCGCATACCAGCGCAGTTGCCTTTGCACCGTGGCCGCGTCGGCGCACGGGATGCTCGAGAGCAGTTTCCAATGCAGCGGCTCGCTCCCGCTCGGCGCGTTGATCTCCACCGCTTCGATGGCCCATAGTTCCAGCGGCTCGCTGGCACCAAAGAAGCGCGCCTTGTCGCGCGGCACGCCGAGCTTCACTCGCGCGCTGCGCAAGGCGAGGGTGGCGCGGCGTTCTTTGCGCGTGCCCTGGGCGGGCACCACCAGTTCAATGCGCGCGAGTTCGGGCTGGGCTTCGAGGTGCTCCCACACGATCTGACCTTCTTCGTGCAAACGGCGTGCATGCAGCGCACGCACCAGCACGGCGCAGTGTGAGTCGTGCGTGATGTTGCTCACGAACAACTCATAGATGTCGCTCTCGCGGTCGGCCACCAGCACCAGGCGCGGCAGCTTACCCGCAGGGGCGTGCGCTTGCGCCTCGCGCTGCTGGGCCACGATGCCTTCATAAGCGGCAGTCCAGCGGTGGCTTTCGCGTTGATCGAGTGCTTTGCGATTCTTTTGCGCGAGTCGCTCCCGTCTGGACGGTGCCTTCATCTCGCGCGCCCAGGTGTGGGCATAGAGCACACCGAGCGCCACGCCCTGCTCGCTGAAGGCCAGCACGCTGTGCAAAAAGAAGCCTTGGGCGCTGCCGTTACCCTGGCCGATGGGGCCGATGCCTTCGGTGTCCGGATGAGTGGTGTGATTGAAGCTGGTGGTGTCGGCCACTGCGAGCACCCATTCATGCCGTGCCATGCGTTCCCACGTTGCCGCACGGTGGCTCTGCTCGATGTCACGGGCTTGCAGCCGAGGATTCGACAAGAGCCGGTAACTCGCCTTGGCCGCAGCTTTGCTGCGGCTGCCTTCAGGAATGGATGCCTGCGGCTGCGCCGCCCAGTCTTCGAGCATGATGGCCAAGCGTCTCACAAGACGCCGATCATAGCCACCGAGTTGCTGCAATTCTTTGTGCGACCAGTTCCATGTACATGGGGGCTCGTTGCTGATACTTTCGGACGACGCAGGTGCTGTCATCCGCCAATAGTTTATCTCAATTATGGAAAGTACAGCGCCAATTCGGGCCGACTTGTGGGTAAGAGTTAGGACGCAGCGGGGCCCTACCGCGCCTTCGGCGCTTGCAATGCCTTTTGAAACGGATGAACATTCATCCATGACTTCGGATCCTGAGCTTCCGCCCGTCGGTCGCCAGACACCCGCAAAGGGCGTGTTTCCGACCACTGATGGCAGCACGATTCTCTGGTGCACGGTTTGTGCCGATCAACGCGGCACATG
>JAPLUM010000697.1 GCA_026397605.1 Verrucomicrobiota bacterium
GCGGTGAGGTCGTCTGCGGCGAGTGCGAGATTGAGTGCAGCGACTGCCTTAAAATAGGCGCTGAGATTTGCGGTGACAGTGATGGGCGTTGAGGGCGATGACTCGGCTGGCATGGCCATGTCATCGAGTTGGGACTGACTGTCGATGAGCATGTTGCCACGAGTCACGACGCGCTCGCCTTCCTTCAGGCCATCGAGCACTTCCCATGCAGTATCGCCACTGCGACCGAGCTTCACCTGCCGGGGCTGATAGGAGCCGATGGCTTTCTCAACATAAACGCGTGGAGCATCGCCCGGCCAAAGCACGGCGGTGCGTGGAATGGCAAGGACATCTGCGGCTTCGAGATCGACGGTGCCTTCAGCAAAGGAGTTATTCTTGATGGCGCGATCTGGATTCTCCAACACGACGCGAACCATGGCAGAGCGAGTCATGGCTTCCAGATTGGGATTGATGGCGGCGATGCGGCCTTTGAGAGCATGGCCAGGCAAATGTGGAGCATTGAGCGTGACGATCTGGCCTAGTTTGAGAAACGGCAGGTCTTGCTCATAGGCGCTGAACATGAACCACATCTTCGTGAAGTCGGCGATCTCGAAGAGCTTTTGGCCTTCCTTCACAAACTCGCCTTCGGAGACGTAGCTTTTCACGATGACGCCAGTAAGTGGCGACAAGATGCCAAAGTAAAGGTCGTCAGGTTGACGCTGCGGGATGGCTTTGATCTGCTCCCAAACAAGGCCGTATTGCTCAAGGCGGCGCTGCAGCGGCAACGCATCCTCGGGGCTTTGTTTGAGCGCGGCATTGTAGTCATTGGCGGCACTGAGCAGTGTGCGGCTAAACATGGTGGCAAGTGGTTGCCGACGTGTGACCTGTTGGCCTTCGTGGTTCATTGAAAGGCCATCAATACGACCTTCCACAGGTGCGCTGATGATGCCGTGACGGGACATGTCCTCGCCAATCATGCCTGAGATGCGCAGCGTGCGTGTGAGCGGTTGCTTTTGGACTTCGGCGGTCTGTACGCCGACGACATTCGGACTTCCCTGCGGCAGCATGACGATGTCAGTCGCGGAAGCACTGGTGGAGCCAATGACCAAGTCCATGCCACAGACGTTGCATTTGGCTGGGCTGTCCGCTTTCACCCATGGGTGCATGGGACATTGGTGGGCTTGAACCGCTGCCCCAACGGGGACGCTATTTGTGATACTTTGATCTCGGCTAAAGAAGGCAAACACTGCCGCAGCAAGAACCGCGGCGATGAGAAACTGAAGGAAGCGTGACATGTGATGAGACAGAAGATAGGTCACAGAGTATCACATTGTGAGATCTAGCATAGGCTAGAAAGCCTACGCTGCTCGACGACCAATCAGGGGACGGATGGAATCGCGACCCGGTAAAATCCACGGGCTCCACTCAACCTAGTTTGATCTGTCTCGGTGAAATTGGCGCTCATGCCGTCGCTTGTCACACTGCCCACGTCACTCCAAGTGCTGAGATCGGGGGACCATTGCAGCGTGTAAGTGGTGCCT
>JAPLUM010000466.1 GCA_026397605.1 Verrucomicrobiota bacterium
CCTTGCTCGATCGTGCCTTCGATCTTTGCAGAGACGCGGCACATCTCGTCAGTAAGTAATATGACCTCACACATATGCGGTGCCATTTTGCCTGTCTTACCGATGAGGCCCGTGGCGCTAATGACAGGGGTGTCTGTGGCAAGCCCGTCGAGTAAGCCTTTGTCGATGATCATTGTATTCCACCATGAAGAGGAAACACGTTTGATGACACGCGCCGCGATCATTTTATACGGGGATGCTTGCTTGAATTCGAGTAAACCACGAAGTTTGTTGTTCTCTTCTAAGGTCTGATTGTACTTTTGAGAGATGATAATGAGTCGTTCGTTTTCGATTTGCAGGCGATCTTTCTCTCGTTTGATCTCTCGTGGATCGATCGGGGCAGCAAGGGCACCAGAGACTCCATTTTCAATTGCGGCACTTGAGTGAACAAAGGGTGAGAGTGCTGCCATGGCACGACTCTGGATCATCCGAGTTGTCGGTGTGTCCAGCAGAAAGACGGAGACGACTGCAGCTATGAAAATTAGCAGTGCCAGGATGTTGAGCTTTTTCATGGATGCCTTGTCACTAGGTTGATCAGTCTAGAGGTAGCTCCGACTTAACCGCTGTGAAGAATCACATCATTCGTTAGGTCAGACTTCGGTGGTGCTGACTTTCTTTAAAAACTCAAGTTCACCAAGAACTCGACCAGCACCTTCACCGACTGCGCTCAACGGATCGTCAGCGATGTGGACAGGTAGTGCGGTTTCTTCTTGGAGAAGTTTGTCTAGACCGCGAAGGAGTGCGCCGCCGCCGGCGAGCATGATGCCGCGATCCACAAGGTCAGCAGCCAGTTCTGGCGGACAACGCTCCAGCGTGGTGCGGACAGCATCAATGATGGCGTTCAGAGGTTCCAGCATGGCTTCACGGACCTCCTGGCTTGTGATGGTGATGGTTTTTGGCAAGCCCGCTACCATGTCACGCCCTTTGACTTCCATGGTCGTTTCCTTGCCAAGTGGGAATGCTGAACCGATGCGGAGCTTGATTTCCTCGGCCGTACGCTCACCGATCATGAGATTGTAAGCACGCTTCATGTAATTGATGATCGATTCGTCAAGTTCATCACCAGCTACTCGGACGCTCCGGCTGTAAACGATACCACTTAGGGAGATGATGGCGACCTCGGTCGTGCCACCACCAATATCCACAATCATGTTGCCAGCAGCTTCTTGAACGGGCAGCCCAACTCCGATGGCCGCAGCCATGGGTTCTTCGATAAGATAAACTTCGCGGGCTCCGGCTTGTTCCGCGCTTTCTTTGACGGCGCGTTTTTCGACTTCAGTGATTCCTGAAGGGACTGCAATGACGACGCGTGGACCGCGGAAGGCACGGCGGTTGTTATTCACCTTGCGAATGAAGTGGCGCAACATCGCTTCAGTGACGCGGAAGTCTGCAATCACACCGTCTTTCAAAGGGCGGATCGCCGTAATGCCGCCGGGGGTTCTCCCGAGCATGCGCTTGGCGTCATCTCCCACGGCAACCACTTCATTGGTGCCCGTTTTCACGGCCACCACGGAGGGTTCTCGGAGTACAATGCCGTGGTCTTTAAGGTAAACGAGAGTGTTTGCAGTACCGAGGTCGATACCCATATCATTGGCGACGAAGCCGAAGAATTTGCCGAACATTAATTTTGAAGAGTGAAAAGTTACCGATGAAAAAAGATAGAAACTAGAGATATGACGGATAACTCCGGCTTTTTTTGAGATTCGTAAAAAGCAACATCTGGCCCAAGATTCTAACAAGTTAAATCCTAAGGGCAGGCCTATATAGGGTCAAGGGAAGATTCACCCTTGTGAAAATCTGTCTCAACTAGTTCGAAAATGGCTCTTTAGTCATGTGAATAAGTGCCAACGGAGCCGGAAATCGCAGTTTTGATCGGATTCCGCCATCAAAGCGTGGCATGAACACGTGATAGAGCCATAAGCATGTAGGCCGTTGTGAGCGTTGTGTCGCTCTCCATCCAGCGGCCTGCGCTATTTGCCCACGAGCCGTCACCTTTTTGCAAATTGAGGAGTTTTTGAGCCAGATCAGCTCGCCAATCGACGATTTTTCCTTCCTTGGTTTTCAGGAAGTCCACATCGGCAATGGCTAGAGCCTTGGCCATGGTGTGGTAGTAATAGTAGAGGCCTTCTGCACCCAGTCCCGGATTTTCATCCAAGGTGTAGTTTTCGGTGATCCACTGCATCACTGCTTTGAGTCGAGGGTCATTTTTGTCCAAGCCAGCGTAAATGAAGCTGAGAATACCAGCATAGCTAATGCTGCCGTAGCTGCGAAGGGCTGTGCGCCCATCGGCAGTTTTGGTTTCTCCTCCACGCGTTTCACCGGGACTGTAGATAAATCCACCCGCATCTTTTGGATCTGCGCTTACCCAACTGGCCTTGTTGGTTTCCTGTTTGGTTTGGGCGTGCCATAACCAACTCCGCCGTCAAAAGGATTGTCCAGTTTTCCCTTTTCATCAAAATCATTTTGCTGACCAATGATGAATCTGCGTGCTGCTAAAAGGGTGGCTTCACGCTCCAGGCTGGGAGCTAGCATGAGAGAGGTGAGTGCCAGAGATGTGTTGTAATTGGCGCGTGCTTTAACGTAAATGCCACCATCTGGCTGAACGCTTTTCATCAGGAAGGCAATGGCTTTTTCGACTTCTGCCGGCAGTGCGTCGGTGGCCTTTCTTTCTGGCGCTAGTAACATGCTGGTGATGGCCAGCGCCGTGAATGCCACGGGTTCAGCATCTCCCCATTGGCCTGTTTCAGCGTTCTGCTTG
>JAPLUM010000364.1 GCA_026397605.1 Verrucomicrobiota bacterium
AAATGAAGATTATGAAAATGATTCCGAAACAACCTCCGAGGGCGATAAGGCAATGCTGGCGTTTGAATGGCGCAGCCTCAGGTGTCGTTGGTTTATGCATAACATTCAGAATCTCTTCAATTGTGTTAGGCTTCAGGTTTCGCTGTTACGCAGCCAAGGCACAAGGTTTGATGCGCGCTAGCACGGCCCCCATTTCCGCTTCCGTTACTTGGCGGTCATAGTGGGCTTGCAAATTGAGCCAGACTTCGGCGGGCCATGCAAAGTAGCGAGAGAGTCGCAGCGCTGTGTCGGCGGTGATGGCGCGTTTGCCTTTGACGATTTCATTGATGCGGCGAGGAGGAACACCGAAGTCATGGGCGAGACGGTAATCAGACAGGCCAAGGGGCAGGATGAAATCTTCGCGGAGAACTTCACCGGGATGAATGGGGGTGTGCTTTTTCATGGCGTGGAGAGGGTCAATGGTAGTCAACGATTTCGACATCATGCGGGCCATCTGATTCCCAGCGGAAACAGATACGCCACTGGTCGTTGATGCGGATGGAATGCTGGCCTTTGCGGTCGCCTTTGAGGGCTTCCAGTCGATTGCCGGGAGCACGAAGGTGAATCAATTCCGTAACGGCATGAAGCTGGGCCAGCTTGCGCAGGGCAGTGCGCTGGATGTCTGGCGGGAAGGCGCGGACTTTCTCCAGCCGAAATAAGCGGGCGGCGTCGTCGCAGGCAAAGGAACGAATCATGCATTGGAGTGTAATTATAGTAACGCATCGCGTTAATGGCGGCAAGCAAGAAGTTCTCTGTTGAGAGAACTAAGGATTTGAAGGTTGGTGGTCCGAGTCCACTGGAGTACGCCACCTTTGAGCATAGCATCCAGGTGTCATTCGAACCTGATCAGGTCAGCACCTCGACTTCAGTCATCACTCCGCTGTCTTCCGCTCATTGACGATCCTGTCCACTGCGTGCTTGGTGACCATGTTTCCTTGGGAATCACGGCCTTTGACGGCGAGGGACATGACGGGGAATTTCAGGGACAGGGTACGCAGGTAGAGGGCGGGCTTGAGGTGGATGAGCAGGTTTTGGGCGTTGCTTTCTTCCTCGGTTTCGTGGCGGGCAAAGAAGAGCACCATGGTGCCTGGGTTGCCTTTGGTGATGGCGTAGGCTTTGTCGCGGGTCGTGCCACCGATGCGGAAGCGCTTGGCCATGACAGGGCCGTTTTTGCCATCGCGATAGATCATGGTATAGACGGCTTCTTCGTCCTTTTTGAAGAGATTGATGTAGAGCGGGTTTTTGCCGACGTGGATCTTTGCCGCGATCTTGGAGACGGTCATGCTGCCCTCTTTGGTGAAGTAGAGGATGTCGTCCAGATTGGAGCATTTGCAGATGGGCTCGCCCTCTTTCTTAAGGCCGGTTCCGGCAAAGCCTTCTTTGGCATCGAGATAGAGGACTTCATTGGCGATGATGACCTGTGCGGCAGCCACGCGGTCAAAGCTGCTGACGACGGTGCGGCGTTCGCGCCCTGGTCCGTAGGTTTTTTTCAATCGCTCGAAGTGAGCGATGGCGAAGCGTGTGAGCTGCTTGAGGTTTTTCTGAACGGCTTCGATGTCTTTTTCTAGGCCACGAATGTGCTCGTCGGCTTCGAAGCTGTTGAACTTGGAGATGCGCTTGATTTTGATCTCGGTCAGGCGGGCGACGTCTTCATCCGTGACTTCGCGCTTCAGCACACTGAGGTGCGGTTTCAGGCCTTTCCAGATGGCGGCCATCACGGCTTCCCAGGTCTCGGCATCTTCGATCCGGCGGTAGATGCGGTTCTCGATGAAAATCTTCTCCAGGCTGCTGAAGTGCCATTTCTCTTCTAGCTCGCCTAGTTGGATCTCTAGCTCGGCACCGAGCAGTTTTTTGGTGTACTCGGCGCTTTCTTTGAGCAGGTCGTTGACGTTGGCAAAGCGTGGTTTGTCATTTTGAATGACGACGGCATTGGGTGCCAGGGAGATCTCGCAATCGGTGAAGGCATACAGCGCCTGGATGGTCTGCTCGGCATCGGTCCCTGGGGGGAGCTGAACGACGATCTCGACAAATTCGGCGGTGTTGTCATCGACTCGGGCGATCTTGATTTTGCCTTTTTCATTGGCGGCTACGATGCTGTCCATGACGCCACCGGTGGTGGTGCCAAAGGGGATCTCGATGATGCGTAGGGTGTTCTTCTTTGCGCCTTCTTCGATCTTGGCGCGCACGCGCACGCGGCCACCTCTCATGCCGCCATTGTATTCGCTAGCGTCCATGATGCCGCCTTGGGGGAAATCGGGCAGGAGATAGACCTCTTCACCGCGCAGGGCATCGATGCTGGCTTCGCAAAGCTCCACGAAGTTATGTGGCAGGATGCGGCAGCTGAGACCGACGGCGATACCCTCGATGCCCTGAACGAGCAGTAGAGGAAATTTCACCGGCAGGGTGATCGGCTCCTTATTACGGCCATCATAGCTGGCGGCCCAGGGCGTGACTTTGGGTGAAAAGACGACATCCAGCGCGAACTTGGAGAGTCGGGCTTCGATGTATCGTGGCGCGGCGGCATTATCTCCAGTCAGGATGTTTCCCCAGTTGCCTTGGGTATCAATGAGCAGGTCTTTTTGCCCTAGCTGCACCATGGCGTCGCCGATGCTGGCATCGCCATGCGGATGGTACTTCATGGTGTTTCCCACCACATTGGCCACTTTATTGTAGCGGCCATCTTCCAGCTCATCCAGGCTGTGCATGATTCGGCGCTGCACAGGCTTGAAGCCATCATTGATGTGCGGCACGGCGCGCTCCAGGATCACGTAGCTGGCGTAGTCCAGGAACCAGTCGCCGTAGAGGTCGTCCACCGCTTTGTTTTCCATGGCTGCGGTCACTGCAAGGATGGGGGAGTTGTCTTCGATCTTGGATGATTTCTTGGCCACGGCGGGAAAAAGGTGATGTGTAAGTGTCTCAGTGCTTACTTCTTGGCCCTGAGTCAAGGGGCGGTTGCAAGTGGAGCAGACCTTTTCATATAGTGAACTCCCATGTCTGGCCAGCCCCATTACGATCTCCTTTCTCTCGGTGAAGTCCTCTTACGCCTCGATCCCGGGGAGGGCCGCGTGCGCACATCCCGTCAGTTTACGACCTGGGAGGGTGGCGGTGAATACAATGTGGCGCGTGGTGCCCGACGCTGTTTTGGCCTACGTGCAGGCATCCTGACTGCCTTTGCCGATAATGAAATCGGCCGGCTGATCGAAGATATGATCCTCCAGGGCGGCGTGGATGCCTCTCTGGTCAAATGGGTGCCGTACGATGGCATGGGCAAGCGGGTGCGAAATCCGATCAATTTCACTGAGCGCGGCTTTGGCGTGCGCGGGGCCAAGGGCAGCGTGGATCGTGGCTGGAGCGCCGCATCTCAGCTCAAAGTGGGAGATTTTGATTTTGATCACCTGTTTGGCACCCTCGGCTGTCGCTGGCTGCACACGGGTGGCATTTTCGCTGGGCTATCGGAATCCACCGCCGAGCTCACTGTGCATGCCTGCGAGGCCGCCAAGCGTCATGGCGCCATGGTCAGCTACGATCTGAATTATCGCGCCTCTCTTTGGCAGGAGCGCGGAGGTTTCCCCGCAGCTCAGGCGTTGAATCGACGCCTCGCGCCATTTGTGGACGTGATGATCGGTGTGCTAAGTGACGATCCACCGGTTTCCAGCGTCACGCCGACTGATCCTGACGACATCTTTGCCGCTGAGGATGCGAAGCTACGGCCTATGATCGCCAAGCTGATCGCAGAATTTCCCAATCTGAAGACTGTGGCCGCGACGCTACGCCGAGTGCATACCGCCTCTGTCAATGACTGGGGCGCACTCTGTTATCATGAGGGCCAGTTTTATCGCAGTCGCAATTACCCGCGCTTTGATATCCTGGACCGGATCGGGGCAGGGGACAGCTTCGTCGCGGGCCTCATCCATGGATTACTGGTGGAAAAAGACCCCAAAAAAGCTGTGGATCTCGGTGCCGCCCACGGTGCACTCGCCATGACCACCCCCGGAGACACCAGCATGGCCACTCTGATCGAGGTCCAAAAACTCGCCGAAGGCGGTGACTCACGCGTGCAGCGCTAGGAGTGTCGCAGACATTCTTGTCTGTACGAGCTTGATTTTGAGTTTCATATCTCCAGCAGATTCATGGAGGCCAACGGATTCCTGATTTAATCTGATTCAGTTGTCCTCCATTCTGTTGCCTATTTCTGGATTACCCGTTTTCATGCCGGGAAGAGTGAAACTACATTCCATCCCGTTGCCAATCTGCGCGCTGACGTCGATTGAGCCACCGTAATGACTAGAGACAGGCCTTTGTAATCTCCATGACAGGCGGGTTTTTCAAAAATGAGAGGCAAAAAAGAGGATTATCCTGAAATTAAGGTTTACTTAACTATTCATGATTGCTAAATGAAGTAACCCTTAGCTCCCATGACCCTCTCTCCCGACACCATTCGCCCCGAGACTCTAACCGAGTTAGAAGCCAGTCTCGATCAAATGAAGACGGCCAATTACTTCCTCCGGGTGGCCTTGGATCAGGTGCCGGAAGGCCTCATCATGGTGGAAGCCGAGAGCAGTCACTCCAGCGGACCAAAGATTCTCTTTAGTAATGTAGCCGCAGCCGTGCTCGTCGGTGTAGAGCCAGACAAAGGCCTGCGCGGTATGTCACTGGCCGACCTTGCCGTTGGTGATCTCGATGCTGCCGCCCTTTTGCAAAGCCTCAATCAAGCCGTGGAAAACGGTGGCACGCATGAGTGCGAGTGCCGAATCCAGAACTTCTACGGACGCGAACCCGAGCGCTGCATCTGGCGCGTGCGCGCTGTCTTTAACTCTCTGAGAAAGCTGCTTAATTACACCATCGTCGTCTCCCCTGTACCTGTGGAGCCAGCCCATCAGACCTTCCTTTCCGCCGCAGCCAAGACCGTGCCGCTGAAGATGGATGATCTAGACCGGCAGTCCGAGCAGCTGAAGCAGGACAACCTCGCCGCACTAGCCCAGGGTATCGCCCATGACGTCAATAACCTGCTCGGACCTGTCACTGTCCGCCTCTCTGACCTCGTGCAGAAAGTGGAAGACCCCGCCATGCGCGAGGAACTGCAACTTATCTTTGGCGGTCTGAAGCGTGCCCGCCAGTTCACCTCCCAAGTCGTCAGCGCCTGCAAAAGCCGGCCCAATGAGTCTCAGCCCATCGATATCGTGCAAGTTGTGCAAGACACCGTCAAGTTTGCCGGAGCTGGAGCCAATGTACAAATGCATGTCAACGTGCCTGACAACCTCCGCTGGCCCGTGGCAGATAGTGTGAAGCTCAGTCAAGTGCTGCAAAACCTCATCCTCAATGGCATCCAAGCCATGCCTCAGGGCGGCTACATGGATGTGGAGGCTGAAGACACCACCATCGCTCTGGGTCAGGACGCCGTCTTGAAACCCGGCACTTACACCAAAATCACCGTGCGTGACCGCGGCTGCGGCATTTCAGAGGAAAACCTTAAGCGCCTGTTCCGCGAATCCTTTACCACCAAGACCGACGGTAACGGTATCGGACTGACCACCTGCAAGCGCTTCATCCGAGCCTTTGAGGGCGATATCCATGTCAATTCACGGCTGAATGTCGGCACTGAGTTCTCTGTCCTGCTGCCCTCCGTGCCAGCACCCGCTCGTGGTGCCCCTGCTGCGGCTAGTAATTCTTCCGCGCCCATTCCGCTAAAGCATGGCCAAGGCCGCGTGCTCATCGTTGATGATGAAGATGATCTGCGGAAAGTCGCCCACATGATTTTAAAACGCTGTGGCTATGAAGTCATCGAGTGCGACAACGGCCAAGACGCCGTCAAAATTTACCAAAGCCTCTCCCGCACCGGCACTGCCCCAGACGTGGTGCTCATGGACCTCACCCTACGCGGCGGCATGAACGGTGGCGAGACCGCCGCAGAGATCCTCCAGTTTGATCCCGATGCCCGCCTGGTCGTCACCAGCGGCAGCGTGAATCAGGACGTGCAGATGACTTACCTGGAAAAAGGCTTTGTCGGCATCCTCCCCAAGCCCTATGAAGCTGGCGAACTCACCCAGACCGTCTATCGCGTCATCAACATGATGCGGCGTTAGCTGAAATAATCAGCTATTCCCGAGTTAGGACTTAGTCCTTCAAGCTCTGACTGGCATGATGAATGAGGGAAGCTGAATCGAGTAATAGAGGTCGGTCGTTGATTGCTGTCGTTGGCGGTGGTTTGCAATGGTTGAAGAGGTAGTAAAGGCTGACGGATCAGGATCAAACCGCAGTAGCTACCACTGACATCGGGGCCCCATTCATAGGTTCTTTCAATCACAGGTTGCAAACCCGTGCCACTTTCTTTAAGCTGAAGTTCTCCGATCATGTTCCAGCTATCAAAGAGGAAGACTTGGCTTTGTTTCAAGGTAAATGTGCCATTTCCCTCCGCATGCGCTCAATAAATTCAGACACCTAGCCGCCCTCATGGATGAGATGAAATTCTTAGTCATGCAAAGAAAAAAGAAAATAAATCTTGTCAAACGTAAGCGTTTTTTGGCAAGGTTTAAATCGTTCAGAAAATAATCAGATTTAATCCGTTTAATTCAGCTCAGAAGAAAAGATAAACCCGTCACATGGCATGAAAACTTCTCTCTCTCTCTCGGTACCGTTCTTATTTGACGGCCAGTACTAAGGAACTAGTCACTAGCGCTGGCAGCAGAGCCTACAGCCTATTAGCAGTTTCTCTGCTCACAATACTCGCCGCTTCGACTCCTTGTTTCGCGACAGGGAATTATGTGTTCGGATCGCAGGAGAGCGCACTGCGCATCTCGTTATCTTCACCACAGAGTTCCTTTGTCTCAGGCACCCCAGGCGAGCTTACAGCCACAGTCTTCACAGAAAGTTGGGATGTCTGGGTAGATGACGATACGGGAGAGCCAGACATTAGGAATCTCCAGTCCCAGCCAGTCTCTGGCGCAGCGGTCACCTTTTGGCTAGAAACGGGCGCTGGTAGTTTTACCACGACAACCCTCACTACAGACAGCCTTGGCGTCACCTCCACCTGGTTGACTTTGAGCAGCACATCTGTGGTGATCCGAGCAGAAACGACCCCTGCCGGTTCCTCCAGCTCGCTAGCAGCGACGACACTAGAGATTACCTGTGTTGATCCTGAGCCAGATCCTGAGCCTAATGGTGGCTCAGGGCCTGCTGAACCAATTTGGACCTACGACCATTCTGAAACAGTCATCGGAGCCAGTATCCGTACTCTGACGGCTGAAGAGCGCAGTTTGAATTGGGAGGTTCAGCCAGCAGACGCCACAGTGACAGTCCTAGCTCATACTTGGGAAATCTGGACCAGCGATCAAGGCGGCAGTGAGTCACGCAGCTACACCCAGTCTCCAGCTCAGGGGGCACAGCTGACCTATACTTCAGAGCAGGGGATAGTCTTCGCTCCTGCGCCACCCAGCATGACAGATTCATCAGGGAATGCGGCTATTTTTCTGAATCCGACTCAAATAGAAACCGATCTCCGTGTTGACGTATCGTATGCTGGTTCAGATTCGACCTTCGCCACAGCACGAGTTGGCCTACCCGTTGCCGCCGAAGGTAGCTACTCCTCGTCTCAAGAGGAGGATGACTATGAGTATTCACATACTGAATCCACCCTGGATACGAGTTACACACTATCGGATGAGACCAACACCCTGTCCAATTTGAGTCCTGGAACCGACTATTCAGTCATTATAGCAGTCGATTTCGAATCCGAAGAAGTTTGGACCCGGGGCGATGGGTCACGCGAAAATCGCAATCCCTCTTCTGGGTCTGCGACGAATGTGCCTGTTTGGGCTGGTATTCTAGATAGTGGTGATGAGTGGCTCGTTTACCCAACTCTACTTGGCAGCACTGATAGTAACGGCACCATTTTATACACTTTCACTGCGCCAACAGGCTCGTCCAAAATCGTCACTTTCTCAAATTTTAATGAAGGCCTCGTGATTGGAACACAGTCGGTTTATGCTTCCGAAAATAGCACCACGGACGACGGCACCACGGATGACGGCACCACAGACGACGGCACCACAGACGACGGTGGTGATGGTTATAGCTTTGATTCGTTAGGAGAAGAGGTGAATTTTAGCCTCAGCTGGAATAATAGCACCCAGTCTGTTGAATCTACATTTACGGTCGCGACTTATGAAATATGGATGAATGCCTCCGGTGATACCGTTCTAAGAAACTACGATTTTGGCAGCGCATATACTCCCTCTATAGAGATCACGGCAGCTGTTGAGAGCAACCCTTCCTACACCACCTTTACAGGCTATGCCAGTTTAGGAGACGGCAACTACACAGCCTCCATCACAGTCTGCACAGATGGATCTGACGAAGAAGAGGAGGACGACGAGGATGAGGATGAGGATGAGGATGAGGATGAGGATGAGGATGAGGATGAGGATGAGGATGAGGATGAGGATGAGGATGACGACGAGGATGAAAACGACGACGACGATGATGAGGACGGAGGCACTTGCCCTACTGAATAGAAAATCAACTCACTTTCAAAGTCACACGTTCACAAAACACAACTAATCCATTTCATGAAAACGTTTTCTCTATCTCAAATCTCTGTAGCACTGTTTTTGCTAGCATTCAGTTCACCGACACTCCACGCGCTGCCTGTCGATCTCTCCATACCGCCCAGCACTCTCGGTGCCGCCAGTGATCAGGGCTACGCCACGCACTGGATCGAAATGGCCGAACTCGACTTCGGACAAGGTCTCAGCCTGCCTGTCCGCCTCGGATTCCTCAGTGGTCGTTCATCTGCTTCGGTAAACTTCGGTTCCATGCCCTGGCGCTCACCGCTGTTAAATTCGCGCATTTATGATCGCAGTGCTTCGTCTTGGAGTCTGCTCCTGCCTTGTGGCCGTGTCATGACTCTGGTTCCGCAAACCAATAAGCCAGACCAATGGGGAACTGCAGATGGGGAATGGACGGTTTCGATGAAAGACAAAAACACCCTCGTCTCCCGTGCCGATGGCTGGGAAATGGAATTTGATAAGGATGACCGTCTCATCCGCCTGCGCACAGACGCAGGCCGTCAGGTCGTGTGGAATCGTGACCCGAACGGCAATGCCATCACCCTCGTCGAGCAGCCGCAAGATCCCAAAAAACCTGCCACCCTTGGCTTCACCGTGCGTCGTGATCCAACTTCTAAACTGATCACCAGCTTTACTTACCTGACCGCTGTGGGCCAGAAAGTGTACAACCTGGGTTTTGATGCAGAGCGGCGCCTCACCAAAGTCACCTTCCCTGACAGCACCGCTCACCAGATCAGCTACAGCGCCACGCCTGAGGGCCATCCCAGCATGACCGTCGTCGGTCGGGATCTCATCTCCACCGCGCTGACCTGGCATAAAGACAACCGTACTCTTCTTTCCGACGGCGTCTGGACCTACCAGATCCAGCCACAAGCCAAAAACAATCCCATCATGACCCGCACCGGCCCACATGGCGAGTTCGAGATCCATCACGATGATCAAATCAAAGCCCAGACCCTCTTCACCGCCGCCGACGGCACCCAGACCATCAAACAAAAAGTCAAAAACGGTGCCGCCAAAGGCAAGCTCCAATCCATCACCCGCATCCCGAGTAGAAGCGGCGCCCTCGCCGCTTTATCCGGTGCCAGTGGCGCCCCCGCCGCTGGTAGTTCGAAAGAAAGTGGAACAGGTTTGCAACCTGTGGTCCCCGATTCAAAGAACCAAGAACCAGGAACCAACAACCAAGAACAGGTTTTGTATTCCGCCAAATACGACCCCCGCAATCTGCTGACCGAAGAAACAGACGCCATGGGCCGCATCACCAAGCACACCTACGTCCTGCACGGCTCCAACATCCACCTCGGCATCAAGACCCACACCACCAGCCAACCCATTCCAGCAGCCTCTGATAAATCCGTGGAATCTGCGAAATCTGTGGATAAAAGCATCGAAGAATTCGACCGCCGCGGCAACCTCATCGCCAGCACAGACGCCCACGGCCACACCATTCGCCACGTATACGACGCGCAAAATCGTCGCCTCAAAACCACCGGCCCGGATGGCACCGTTCTAGAAACCCTCACCCACACCCCTCAGAACCGCATCGCCACCCGCACAGACGCTGTCGGAGCCATCACCCGCTACACATACAACAAAGAAGGCCATCGTGGCAGCATCACAGACGCCCTGGGTCACATGACCACCGAGGAGCATAACGCCCAAGGCCTGCTCACCAAAACCACCGATCCGCTTGGCCGCACCACCACCAATGAGTACGATCAGGGTGGCCGCCTCATTCAACAAACCGCCGCCCACGGCACCCCCATCGCCGCCACCACCCTCTACACTTACGATAACCAAGGCCGCCGCCTTACCGCTACTGATCCCGCTGGCCTCACCACCGCCCAAACCTACGACAAACTAGGCCGGATCACCAGCCGCACCGATGCCCTCAGCCAAACCACCAAATACGAATACAGCGTCAAACGCGGCAGCACTGGCTGCATCTCCTGTTCCGCCAGCGGCCTGCCAACCCGCATCATCAGTCCCAGTGGCCGCATCACCGAGCGAGTCTATGACGCCGACCGCCACCTCATCGAAGAAACCATTGCCGCAGGCACCCAAGAAGCCGCCACCACCAAGCACACTTACGACCTCGCCGGAAACCTCCTCACCAGTACCGATCCCCTGGGCCGCACCACAGCCCACGCCTACGACGCCCAAAATAACAAAGTCAAAACCACTCACCCTGACGGCAGCAGCAAAACCTTTGCCTACAACGCCCTAGGCCAGCTCACCGCCGAAACCAACGAACTCGGCCACACCACCAAACGCGCCTACGACCTCTACGGCAACCTCATCGCCCTAACCACCCCCGAAGGCCACATCACACACTCAGAATTCACTGCACCAACAAAGAACAACGAACTAGGACCAAGAACAGCAGGTTTGCTGCTATGCACCGCCCCACCGCCATCGTGAGTCCTAGCGGAGAAAAAACCACCTTCCAATACGATCTCCTCGGCCACAAAATCGCCGTGACCAAAGGAGCCGAATCCAAACTAGCCGCCACCACCACGCACGTCTTCGACGCAGTCGGTAACGAAATCCAATCCACCAGTCCGACCGGCCAAGTCACCAAGCACGAATTCGATGCCCGCAACCGCCGCATCCGCACCCAAGACGCCCTGAACCGCGCCTGGACCTTTGTTTACAACGACAACACCGGCTCCACCGGCCCCGCCCCCTGTTGCGGAGCCGATCTCACCGCCAACACTCGCGCCGCCAAAACCATCCACCCCGATGGCAGCAGCGATGCCAAAGTCACCAACGCCGCCGGTCAACTCATCGCCACCACGGATGCCAAAGGCGACACAGTCGAGTACGCCTATGATCTCGATGGCCGCCTAATCCAGCTGACCGACGCCAAAAAACAAGTCACCTGCTGGCGTTACGATGCCCGTGGCAAGCTCGCAGCCAAAACTTACCCCGACAAATCCACCGAACTCTACGAGCACGACCTCGCCGGTCAAATGACCCGCCGCATCCGTCCCGACGGCACAGTCGCCACCTACACTTACAACGACCGCAGCCGCCTACTCAGCATCGTCTGGAGTGATGGGAAAACAGAACCCAGCACCTTCGCTTACGACGCCGCCGGTCACATGACCCTAGCCAAAAACCACAGTGCCACCATCACCCGCTCCTACGACGAAAGCGGCAAGTTGGAAAAAGAAATCCAAGAAATCGCCATGTTAGAAAATCCAGCCAATTCCAATCCTCAGCTAACTCTGCTTCCTCCTGTAAAAAATGTAGTCGGCTACGAATACTCTCCCGAAGGCCGCCTAGCTCGCTTGCACTACCCCGACGCCACCACCGTCGCCTACGAATACAACGCCCGTGGCGAACTCGCCCACGTCATCGATACCGGCCTCGAAGGCAAACCATCCAGCTTCGACTACACAAGAAGAGCCGACGGCAAGATCACCCAGATCAATCTCCCCAACGGAGCCAAAACCACCAAAACCTACGATGCCGTCGGTCGTCTAGAAACCATCGCCCATTTCGATAAAGACGGCAAAACGCTCGAAAGTGAAACCAGCCGTTACGACCTCCGCAACCGCCGCACCTCCCGCGTCCACGCTGACGCCAGCACCGACCTCTTCGCCTACGACCCCGCCGGCCAAGTCACCGCCGCCGCCTACGGCGCCGCCAAAGAAAGTGGAACAGGTTTGCAACCTGTATCAACCCCAGCTGGAGCAGCCACAAATGTCTCTTCCGATTCCCCCACATCAAACTTTACACCCACACAAACCTTCGCCTACGATCAAGCTGGAAATCGCACCTCAGTCACCGACAACGGCATGATCACCAAATATCACACCAACGAAGCCAACCAATACACCCGTATTGAGTCCTCCGAATCTGTGATCGTCGAGCCATCCTTCGACAAGCTCGGCAACCTTCTCCAAGACGACCGCAACGCCTACACCTGGGACGCCGACATCCACCTGCTTTCTGTCTCAACAAAAACAACGGTCGACAACAGTAAACCAGCGTTAACCACCGTAAACTTTAAGTACGACGCCCTTCACCGCCGCGTCGCCCGCATCGAATCCCACCAAACCACTCTCTTTATCATGGACGCCTGGAACGTGATTCAAGAGCAAGTTGTTTCTAGCCCACCGGCAGTTGCTAATCGGCTATCCACTATTGTCGATGGCCCCAAACTCTTTACTCGCCACACTTGGGGCGAAGACCTCTCCGGATCCCTCCAACGTGCAGGCGGGATTGGTGGCTTGCTCGCCTCAGTCCATCAACAGCAAACCACCGCCAACAACAGCAAACCACTGCAAACGGTTCTTTGTTTTATGCACTATGACGGCAACGGTAACATCATCCTTCTGACCAGTTCACAATGCCAAGAGTCTGCCCGCTACAACTATGACGCCTTCGGCAATACGCGCACCGCCACCGGCATCGCAGCCTCGATTAACCACTATCGCTTCAGCACGAAGCCCGTGGAGACTGTAGGCGGTTTAACATATTATGGCTATCGGTATTATGATTCAGTGTCTGGGAGGTGGCTTAGTAATGATCCTATTGCTGAGTTAGGTGGGTTAAACTTATATTCGATGGTAACTAACGATCCCATCGGAAGAGTTGACTATTTGGGAACTGAAATAGTAGTTATTATTGGTTGTGTGTGTGTGGTGGCAGGTGCTGTGGGCGCAGGTTATGCATGGTGCCACGCAGAAGCAAAAGATGCTGCATGCATGAAGGATCGCTCAGATTTCCAAGCTAATTGTAATGCGTCTGAGGCAGCCGATGCAGCTATTTGCGCTTTTCAAGGTGGTACCTATAACCAAGGTGCCTCACAATCACTAACCTGTGGCTCACATAGTTGGTCTGGGCCATGTGGTGGTGGAAAATGTGACATGCCTGACCCCCAACCAGCGGATACTAACACGTCTAGTAATTAATTTTGCATTCTGGGTTTATTATGGCGAAGCAAATCATGGCTATATTTTTTGGAATCATATGCTCAACTTCAGTTATTTTTTTATATAAAACTAATAAAAGCTTTTCACAATCATTGAGTTTAAGAAACTTTTCCAATGAAATTAGTATATCGTTAAAACAATCTAAATTTGACTCATTAATAAATAGAACTCGTTGGAGACGCGAAATTGTAATTTCAAAGATAAGTGAAAATGCTATGAGGAAAGCATATAGCCATATATCTCGCGATGGGGTAGCTGCTCGTGAAGAAATAAAAGAAATATTCAAAAATAATAGTAGTGTAATTTTTACATACAGCGATTATATTGAGGCTATAAATATCACAAATAATTTATTGTTCAAAATAAGTGAAGAGTCAGTTTCAATCGGTCCAGAACAAAAAAACCTTGTGAAGGTAATACACTATACTGGCGCAACGTATGAAATGTATGACATGGAGAAGTGAATGAAATAAAGGGTCTGTCCCGAATGGCACTCGGTTAGTGTCAGAAATAAAGTGTCTGTCCCTTAGTGTCAGAAAGGAACGGTGTCTTGGGTTGACTGAAAAATGGGACAATTCCAGCCGCGTTTTGTCGGTTTAGGCAACGTTTAGGAAGTTTGTTTTCTGCGGCTGTATCCTTGGTTGCGACCATGGGTTTCACTTCATCCTTCATGGACT
>JAPLUM010000200.1 GCA_026397605.1 Verrucomicrobiota bacterium
AAAGAACATCACTGCGCTGGAAGCATTATTAAAACAGGCTGGTGCAGAGCCTTTGGAAAAACTACCCCCAGCGCGTGACTTCTTTAAAGTGCCAGACTCCTGGTGCATTCAGCTAGTCCATGATGAAAGCATTAAGCCTGATCATGCTAAAGCCGTGGCTGAGCGTTTGGCAGACTTTTGGGGCTGCACGGTCAAAGTCTGGGGACTCCAGATGAATCTTACTAGCCTTTCGATTCATGACCGCTTCAGAAAATCTACCGATGCAGACGGCATCCTTCGTCTCTTTTTGCGTGCCAAGCTGCCGCCGGAGCCTCGGCTTGGATTTGTTTATCTCACCTCTGAAAAATGCAGTTTTTCAGGTGGCAACGATAATTACATTAATGCAGCTAAATACTATTGGAACCTATCGATGGACTTTGTCTCTGACTACTACGTCCCCGTTTACAATCCCAATCTGCCCGTCATCCCAATAGATGCCGCTCTATGTGGTGGCTTTAGCACAGTACGTGAATTCTTGAGTAACCATGTCTGGAGGCAAGACCACTCAGATAGCTTCTATTCGACTACAGACCCAGATGCCTTTGCCTCGCTACTCACCTTTAGTTTTCAGCGTCGTAGTCTCGGGGTCTCACCACAAACTGGCAGGCTGCTGGCCAAAGCAAACGCTGATGAGCTGCGTGCTTATCTGGACGAAGCCTATGAAGAAGCTCTCAAAAAGGTGGCTGGAGCTAGTAATGATAACGCTGCGGTGCAGAGTATCTCCGAACAGTTCGCTACGATGAAACCTGTTACGGTCAATTTCCCCTTGTCATCCCCCACATTAGATAAAGCATCCAACCCATGAAACTGAATATTCAAATCTGCACCCTCGGCATCGCTCTGCTCACTGCCATCAGCCCAGCCTCGGGCACGATCACTGTCGCGGTGAATAACTCCAACTTTAGCAAAGCTGGCAATGGTGTCGGAGAATTCATCTTCGAAGTGTTGCAAGTAGAACTCGCCGGAAAAGCCGACTATGAATTGGTGGATCGCAAACAGTTGCAGCAGATGCTTAGCGAGCAAAGTCTGGGTGCCAGCGGTCTGACGGGTGAGCAGGTGGCTAAGGTCGGCAAGCTGGTCGGGGCGAAGTATTTTATTTTTGGTGATACCTTGCAGGCTGGTGAACGCATGGCCGTGAATTGCCGGGTCGTGCAGGTAGAGACGGGTGTTCTGAAGCCAGTGCTTCTGCCTGTTATCAAAGATGAAGACCCGATGACGGTCGGACAAAAACTCGCCACTCAGGTAGGGGAGGCAATCGCCAAACTTGAGGGGCGCTCAGCCACAGAACAAGCGGCTAAGCAGCCAACGGAGAAGCTTGATCTCCCTGCCGGTGCTAGGCAGCCCGCTATCTCCATCCGTATCCCCGAGACGAGTGTGACACCTCAGGCACCTAATGCTGATCCCGCGGCTGAGAAGTCTTTGGAAGCTTTCTTCTTGGCAAATGATTTCAAAGTTGTCCAGCTCTCTCGCCCCAGTCAGTCTGTGCCAGCTCAGGCTGCACTGCATTTGGAGGGCAAAGATCACGAGGCGCTTCTTCTTGAGGCTCGAGACAAAGGCGCTGAAATTTTAATCCTTGGAATCGCCACTTCAGATCGGGCCACACAGATCGGCAATTTTACAGCAGCGAGAGCACGCATCGAGATCGCTGCGATCCGGACGAAAGATAGTGTAGTTCTCGCTTCCTCTAGTGGTTACGGCGTGGGCACTGATTTGAGTGATTTTGTGGCCGAAAAGAAGGCCATAGAATCTGCCACGGAAAAAGTGCAGATGGGTTTTGTGAAGCAGTTCCTCGATAAGAATAAGAGCTCCAATTGAGCCCGACCTTTTGCTGTAACACAAAAGTGGACTGAGTTCTCTGGATGAGCTCGGGGATGTTTGTACTCAGAAACTTCAGCGTGCGGCGATGAGGTAGCCTAAAATCATGACAGCTAAAAGGATGGCGGCGACGATGCGCCAAAACTGCTCCTTTGTGAGACCTGTTTTGGTGCCTTCACTGCGGCCAAATTCACGCTGGATGAAGTCGTCGTAGTCGAAGTCTTCGTCGGGTAGGTCTAGGCCATCATAGGTGTCTGCGTCTGATTTCCAGCCGGATCGGGCGCAGGCGCCGCAATCATCGCAGGCTGCAGCCCCGCGTGGCACCCACTCGCCACAGGCAGGGCATTGACCAGGGGGCTTGAAGGCTGGCATAGGGAGGGATCAGATCATGCCGAGTTTCATTTTGCCTTCGACGGAGATCATGCCTTGATTCCAGGCGGGCTCCCAGACGAGTTCGACGGCAGCGTCGTCCATGTCTTCGATGGTCATGATCCGACTTTGAGCATCCGCAGCAATGGTTGGTCCCATGCCGCAGCCTGGGGCCGTGAGGGTCATTTTGACGAGTGCCCGGCTTTTTCCATCCTCTGTCTGCTCGACTGAGCAACCATAAACGAGGCCAAGATCCACGATGTTGACTGGGATCTCGGGGTCATAGACATTTTTGAGCTGATTCCATACCTGTGCTTCCAGGTCACTGGCGTCTTCGGGGATGTTGGAGGATTCCGTTTCTTGCTCCTTTTTATGCGCGTCGGGGTCGATTCCCAGAGCGTCCACGTCCTGGGTGCTGATGCGGGCCAGGCCAAAATCTGTAGCTACTGTGTAGGTGCCACCGAGAGATTGGGTGATGATGACTTTTAGGCCAAGAGGCAGCTTGATGGCGTCTCCACTGGGAATCTGGACGGCTTCGACTTCGCGTTTGAGTTCAATGGAGGAGTGCATGGATGTAATAGAAAGAGATGAAACGGGGCCGATGGTCTGGCGGATGCGAGAATGCAGCCGTCAGCGGGGGTGTCAACCTCGGGACATTACTCGATGTAATCCGAGAGGCCATCAATTCTTCTCAGATCTATCTAGGAAGTCACCGTCTGTTACCAGTTTGGATAAGCAGTCAGGAAGGTTCATAGATCCATAGCGATCCATTTCATCCTGCTTTAGTAAGAGGCTCCGACGATTTCGTTCGTCAGGAGATTGATCCGTTCGATGACCTCATCAGCCTCTGTCTGAGTGACGCCCATATCAAAGAGTGTCTCAACAAGATGGCCGGTGAAACGGCTAAAATGGTGTCGTGTGATGCCGCGACCATGATGGACATGAGCGAGTGGCTTGCCGCTGTATTCACAGGGTCCTCCTGTGGCCATGACGAAAAATTCATGCTGCATTGCATGCAGTTTTTCCAAGGATGAATGCTTGAAGAATGGCCCAAGTTCTGGATCTACCAGAACACGGGCATAAAAGGCAGGGATCAGCGTGGCAATCATGTCTTCACCACCGAGACGTTCATAAAGCGAGGGAGAGGTTTGGCTCATGTCTTCATCATGAAGCAGAAAAAAGGCCGAGGTTTAAAAGGATCTCGTGTTGAACAATTGAGGCATAGCGAATCGCAGCAAGCGCATGATGGATGAACAAAAATGGCACACAATTCATAGGCATTGCTGGCATCATTCATGCCAATAGGTGGATATGGCATTTCTTGAACAGTTGCATCTCACTAACACCGTCGCCCACGATCTTCTCATTTTTAGCATGGTGGTTCTATCAGGCATAGGTCTGGGAAATGTTCGTGTTGCGGGCATTAAACTGGGGGTCGCAGGTGTACTTTTTACAGGCATCCTTGCATCTCACTTCGGCATGAGACCGGAGGCGGAGGTGGCTCATTTTTTGAAGGATTTTGGTCTGGTCCTCTTTGTTTTTGCCCTGGGGATGCAGATGGGACCTGGTTTTTTTGCCTCGCTGCGCCGACAGGGTAGCATGCTTAATGGTTATGCTTTTGCCCTGGTTCTAGGAGGAGCTTTGGTAACGCTCGTTGGCGGATGGATGTTCAAAATGCCGTTTCCAGCCATGGCTGGCCTTTTTTCAGGTGCGACTACAAACACTCCATCTCTGGGTGCAGCCCAGCAGGCACTGGCATCGTCCCAATCGGATCCTGCAGAAGTCACTCTCGCAGCTCTTTCCTATGCGGCCACTTATCCGTTGGCGATCGTTGGCATCATTTTCTCGCTGATCCTTTTGCGTGCTTTCTTTAAAATAGATGTGGCAGCTGAGGCCGAGTTGTTTCGTCAAGAGCAGGGTGCGGGTGTGGAGCCTTTGCAGCGGATGAATCTGTGCGTGGATAACCCAAATCTAGAGGGAGTCCCTATCGCTAACATTCCTGGGATGCGGGAGACGCATGTGGTTGTCTCACGTCATCGCCAAGTTTCTAGCAGCTTGGTAACGGCTGCCTCTGCGGAGACAAAACTTCAGGTGGGTGATTTGATCATGGCTGTGGGCACTCAAGCAAAGCTTGAGCAATTCAGGTTGATCGTCGGCAGTGTCAGCTCTGAAAACCTCATGAAATCTCCAGGTAGTGTGACCTACCGACGGGTCGTTTTGACGAACAAACGGATGATGGGAAAGACGCTCAGAGAGTTGGGGCTGGATCATTTACACAATGTCACCGTTACTCGGGTGAGTCGTGGTGATCTCATCTTTACTGCATTGCCTGATTTGCGTCTTCAGTTTGGTGATATGCTGCAACTCGTCGGTGACGAGGACTCGCTGGATGAGGCCACGAAGGTGGTAGGAAACGCGGTTAATATGCTCCAGGAAACCAAGTTTGCCGCTATTTTTGCAGGCATTCTTCTGGGGGTTTTGCTGGGACTTTATCCTTTTCACATTGAAGGTCTCCCCGCGCCCGTGCGGCTCGGACTGGCCGGTGGTCCTTTGGTGGTGGCCATTTTGCTCAGCCATCTCGGCCGACTCGGCCCGATGATCATGCACATGCCGCTGAATGCGAATCGTGCTCTGAGAGAGTTGGGTATCATTCTGTTTCTGGCGAATGTTGGCCTGCTTTCGGGAGAAAAGTTTGTGGCCACTGTTTTTTCCATGCAGGGACTGCAATGGGTGTTGCTTGGCATTGTCGTGACCATGCTACCGCTGCTGATTGTGGGCTACATTGCCAGAAAGGTGCATCGAGTGAACTTCATGACGCTTTGTGGTCTGCTGTCTGGCGGAATGACCGATCCTCCGGCTCTAGCCTTTGCTACGACGATGGCCCGTTGTTACTCGCCTGCGATTGCCTATGCTGCCGTTTATCCGCTGACAATGCTCCTGCGGATTGTGACGGCGCAGATCATTGCTCAATTAGGATAACCAATTGGACTGGTTTCTGATTTAAGGAAGCTTCACCTTGGCAATGTAGATGCTGGCTTTGCCCTCGTGAGAGGAGTAGTAGCTGACCCAAAGATGGTTTTCATGGTAAAGTAGGCCTGGGTAGCTGCAGTCACCACCGCTGGGAAGTTCTAGGATGGGTTCCAGCGAGCTGGGGGTCATCTTGTAAAGGAGAGTGTGGGCTCCTGGTGTTTTTCCCAATCCACGTGAGGCGGCGATCAGTTGGCCATCGGGTAATTCGATGAAGTTTTGTCCCTGCACCACGCCTGGCAGCAGGGTCCATTTCCATTCCCTATATGGGGCCACAGCTGTGCCGATGGCGCCACGCTTATCACCACCTTCCCGCCTGACGAGTGCTAGTGCGCTGCCGTCTTTCAGAAAGCGCATGGTCGTTTCATTTGGTTGGTTGGGCACCTGCATGATGGAGGATAGCTGCCAGACAGAGCCGTCGGTACTGGTGTAGGATTTGAGAGACCACTCAGCTTCGCTCTTCGGGCCACCGGTGGTCGGATAGGTGTTGTAGGAGACGCCGTAGAATTTTTTGTCCGTTGCATTCACGGTCGTGCGCCAGAGCCAGTCACCCTCAGCTAGGAGCTTTTGAGGTGGAGTCCAGACTTTGCCATCTGTGGTGGTGGAGTAGCGCGGACGGCGACCTTTGAGATCTTTGGTGCCTTCATAGATGGAGCCTCCACAGAGCAAGTAGAGCCGTTTTCCGTCTGGCGTGATTTCCAGCTTAGGGTCACGCAGATCCACACCCTTTTCGCTGATGCTTGCATAGTCCACCCAGGTGGTGCCGGTGGAAGAGATCATGATACGGATGCTGCCGTCACTGCCGACATGATCCAGAGCTTCACGGAAGCAGCAAAAGAATAGGTTCTTGAAGCGAATAAGATCCGTGAAGGCATTGTGCCCGCCTTTGTCATAGATCTTCTGGAGGGAGACCAGTTCTGCCTGTGGGGCCTGTGCCACCATTGAGCTTGGCAGGATCATAGCGACGGCGGAAAGTAGGTGGATGAACTTCATGGTCATTGAGTATTAGAGGAACGGGATTGGACAGGCAAGCTTTGCCCTTATTTTGTGGTTCTTTGTTTATGCCGTAAAGAATTTGGCAACGAAGCGCTTCTCGGCTCCGTTGTCGGCTCTTCCATGACTCCTCTTGAACTTAACGACACCGACCGCGCTCTTTACGAATGGCAGATCTGGGTGCCGGGGATGGGGGAAGCTGGGCAGGAGAAGCTAAAAGGGGCGTCGGTCCTGATTTCACGGGTTGGTGGTTTAGGTGGACTGGTGGCGCTGGAGCTCGCCGCTGCAGGGGTGGGCCGACTGATCTTGGCGCATGGCGGAGATCTTCAAATGTCGGATCTAAATCGCCAACTGCTGCAGACGCGTGCTCAAGTGGGACGACCTAGAGTGGAATCGATCAGACAGAGATTACAGGAT
>JAPLUM010000403.1 GCA_026397605.1 Verrucomicrobiota bacterium
TCATATCGCCCACAGTGGGGGAGAATAGGCAGAGTTCTCCTAGAGAAGCTGTGGTGACAAAGCCTATCCGGGTGAGTTTGTTAATTGTGTCAATGTTCAGACTCATAAGCGTTCGTTAAATCAAAATAAACCTACTTCAATATTGGATCGGCAAGGGCCTGTGTTGCCCCCACCCGCACCCGGCCCGTCAGCAGGTCCTGCATCAGGCCTTGTTTTTGTTGGCGGAGTTTGGCGAGGTAGGTGGTTGATGATTCGATCTTCGATTCAACCGAGGCAATTCGCTGAACAATTCTTTCTTGTTCTTGGCTTTCGATTAGGGGCGCTCGAAGGCGACGGATCACTTTACCGTTGATGACGGGCATTGTGCCGCCTCCGGCGAGTGAGTCGATTTGACGCCTAATGTCAGCGGTTAGAAGCAGGTGACGGATAAACTGAGGAGCCGTTCGGCCAGGAAGAGGGCGCAACCGCATCAGTCGAGGATTGATGATCCCTGGCTCGAAAGGTGGTTCGACCACCAGCACACAACCAACCGTCCCGACAAGGCTCAGTAGAATGTCTCCTTCCAGCACCTCAAACATCCGCATCTCGGCAAACTTGGCGGCTGAGATGTGGTAATCGCCAACTTCGAGACTCCCCGCAATGACCTGTTCTTGACCATAAATGCGGTAGCCTGAACTGGTGTAGATGTCCTTGGTCAGGCTGGAGCCAAATGGCCCCGGCTTGATGCCATTCGAAGGGTCGAGGTAATCGCTTAGCAGACCTGGACTCCACGCCTTCGGAAGCCAGCCGAGAGGGGTTTGGTGGTAGAGGTGGGGGGCTTCTTGGCGGGTGGGGCGGAGGTGTCCGTCGGGGGTGACGCCGCGCGTGAACAGGTCGTGCATCAGCCCCGCCTTCATCTGCTCCAGCTTCCCCACCAGCGCCTCCGTCTGCTCCATCGCCTCGTCCACTGTCGTCAGGATTTCGGCGATCCGGCGCTGCTGGGATGGCGGTGGGAGTGAAAGTTCAAGCTGTTTAAGCGCAACCTGATTGATGTTCGTATTTGCGCTGACAGTGCTTCTTGAGATGAGCTTTCTCCTGAACTCTTCGTTGTAAAAACAGTATTGGAGGAATGGTGCCGCAAAGTGATCTCCAGCCGGTCGAAACCGAATCAAAAAGCCGCTGTAAACTGTGTTTTCAATTCCTCGCTCAACGAGCGCCGTGAGTCCGACCCCAGAAGGTTTTACTGAAGATCGGATGAAGATCACATCACCCGCTCGAAGTGAATATCTCTCTATTTCCGTAGTGGTCGCATTAACCAGTCCTTGTGGATAATCGTCGATTAGTGTTTTCCCAAACACATCAAGGAGGTTCACAAAAGGAACACCAAATCCAAAATCATCAGCCCCCTTGTTGATGCCGTTTGTGAATGTCCCGAGTGCTCCAAGCGGCGCACGTGTCCATCCGCTCGAAATCGCGATTGACTCACTCATACCCCAGCTCCTCCAAGAAGGTCTTCAGCTTCGCCGCTGCGGCGTCGCGTTTGCCTTCGATGGCCTTGACGGTGACGGCGTATTTGGCGTGCAGGTTTTCCAGGGTGGCGAGGCAGGCGCGCTGGTCGGCGCGGAGGTAGCTCTCGTAAGTCTCGATGAGGATGCGGTGCAGGCGGTCGAGGATGACGCGCTTGGCCTCGTCGGTGTTGATCTTGGCACGCGCGGCGGTGACGAGTTCCTCCTGCTTCTTCTCGGTGGCGCGGAGGTGGGCTTTCAGATCGCGGACCTCATCCTCCAGGGCCTTGAGCTTGAGCAGGCGCTGCTCGATCTCGGCGACCTTGGCGGTGCAGCTGCTCCAGTCGCCTTTGCGGGCTTCCTTCTTCGCCAGCTTGGCCTGGGCGTTGAGTTCCTTCAGCTCGGCCTTGAGGCGCTTCACTTCATCACTGGGGAGCACTCCGGTGTCGTCGCTGTCCTCGTAGTCCTCCTCATCCGCTGCGGCGAAGAGGGCGGCGAGTTCTGCCAGGCGCAGGCGGTTTTTTTCCATCTCGGACAACACCTCGGGGAACTGGCTTTGCAGGATGTCGTCGTCCGGTATGAGTTCCGGTCCCCAGCCGGAGAAGGCGATGGATTTGAACTCGGGCTTGAAGAACTCGAAGTAACGGGCCAGCGCGCCGCGCACCTGGTGATCGGTGAGCAGGGACTGCCCGGCGAAGGTGCTGCCGATGCTGCTGAAGAGCAGGCGGCGGAGTGCATAGACGTTGCCTTGCTTGCCCTTCGTGGGGGCGAGGGCCTCGACATGCGGGAGGTTCTGGCCCCACCACGTCTCCAACGTGCTGCGGAAGGCCGCGTGCGCAGAGGCGATGCTGGGATCGGTTTTGACGAGATCGGCGAGGGCGCGTTTGTCCGTGACGGCAGGGGTGAAGTCGGCATAGCTGCCGTGGATGTCTTTGGCGGCTCTGGAAACGAACACGCGCTCACGGAGCCCTGCGTAGTTGTTCCAAAAACGACTGAGGGCCTCGATCTCCGCCACCGGCACGCCACCGTGGAGGTGGGCGCGGACATCATGCGGCTCGGGCGGCGGGGCGTTATCGACGTAGCGGCGGATGTTGCAGTTCCAGTCCTCGGCCTCGATCTCGCTGACAGGGACGAGACGGGCGTAGCCGTCCACATTCTGGCGCTGGCGATAGACGTGGACGATCTTGCTGATGTCCTCGGGGCGGAGGAAGTTCTGCGCCTTGCCCTCGCGGTATTCACGGTCGGCATTGATGAAGAAGACTTCTTTCCGGTCGGTAGCGCCTTTCTTGTTCACCACCAGCACGCAGGCGGGAATGCCAGTGCCATAAAACAGCCCAGCGGGCAGGCCGATGACCGCCTCCAGCCATCCGCGCTCGATGAAGTGCTTCCTCGCTTCCTTTTCCTCGCCACCACGAAACAGCACGCCATGCGGCATGACGGTGGCCATCTTGCCTTCGCTATTCAGCACGGCGATCATGTGCTGCACAAACATGAGGTCGGCCTTCTTCCCCTTTTCCGGCAGCCAGACCGCGAAGCGACCCGGATACTCGATGTCCTTCTTGATGTAGTTCTGCGAGAAGGGCGGATTGGCCGCCACGCGGTCGAAGCGTTTCAGTTCGTTGGTCTCCGCCTTGTGCTGCGGTTTGCGCAGGGTGTCCTCCTGCTTGATGTCCGCGTGCGCGATCTCATGCAGGAGCATGTTCATTTTGCAGATGGACCACGTCGTGCCGATGCTTTCTTGACCGGCAAGCGTGAGATCGCGTGGATCACCGCCGCACTCGCGCACATAGTCGCGTGTCTGGATTAACATGCCGCCAGAGCCGCAGGTGGGGTCATACACGCTCATGCCTGGCTCCGGGGCCAGGATCTCGGTGATCACCCGCACGACTTCCGCCGGGGTGTAGAACTCGCCTGCTTTTTTGCCTGCGGAATCGGCGAAAAACTTGATCAGGTATTCATAGGCCGCGCCGAGGAGGTCCGGGAACTCGAAGTTCTCATCCCTCAGCGGAATCTTCTCGAAGTTCTGCACAAAGTTCGAAAGCGTGTCGTCATCCAGCGTGCGCTGGCCGATCTTGCGATTGAAGTTGATGTGTTTCAGAACGTCCTCCAAGCTTTCGACGTTGTTGTCTTCGAGAGCTTCGAGAGCCTTGTTCAGTGCGGTGCCCACATTCGTCTTGAGATGGCGGATGTGCTCCCAGCGCGCCTCAGGCGGCACAAAAAAGGTGTATTTGTCAGGATTGGCAAGCTGGGCCTCAATGATCTCTGGCTTCATGCCACGCGCCTTGAGATCCTTCACGAGTTTGTCCTGCTCCTGAGCAAAGAGATCGCTCAGGCGCTTCAGAAACAACATGCCGAAGATGTATTCCTTATACTCCGAGGCATCCATGCTGCCCCGCAGGTCATCGCAAGCGCGGAAAAGTAGGTGCGAGAGCTGGGAGAGGGTGAGCTTGGCGGACATCAGAAGAAAGCGGAAATGCAGTTGGGACTGAACTGAATCATCCAACACATCACTGGACGGTATCCCCGCAGTCTTGGCAATATGGAACTTGCTGCCCCGAAAGGTTAGAGGCAATGACTAACCCCTACAGTTCCAGGACAACGGGTCCTTTCGCAACTCGCTCACAGATAAGGGGTCTGTGATGACTTATGCAGATGAAAACCGAACGGATCACTGGTGTCTGGTAGTGATTTTTTCTATTCCACAACTGTGGCGGCGTCGTCATTCGGAAGAGTTATGTTGAGATTCCGAGGATGTAATTTATCCAGTAGTCTGTTCTGTTAGACTTGCGTTCGCCCTTATTCGTGAATGCCTAAAACCATTATGAAACCGATGACTAAACAGTGAAGGGTCGGTGCTCCTTGCTCAATCCATTACTGAGCATGTTCACCGCTTGCACGGAACTGTTATGTCCACCTTTGTTTCTGATTGTATCCGTTCAGCCTGTAACTAGGCAAAGATGACTTTCAAAGAGGGGAGGATAGAAACGCTTGTTCTATCCGTTGAACTACGGGGACGTGATAGAACCCTATAATGCACTGAAATGGCGGTGATGGCAAGTGTGGCCACGATTTCACTTCTTCGCCTTCTTTTTCACCGGAGCTTTTGCCTTCTTGGGGCCTTCGAAGACGGGGAGGATGGTGCCTTTTTCCCATTCGGCGATGGCGGCAGTGAGTTGAGCAACGATTTCTGGTTTTTCGGTGCCGAGGTTTTTGGTTTCACCGATGTCAGTCGCTAGATTGTACAGCTCTGGTTTGCCGCCTGGGAGGTGGACAAGCTTCCAGTCACCTTGGCGCATGGCGTGCAGGCCTTGGGGGCCTTGGCTGCGCCAAAAGAGATTTTGATGCGGCGGCTGGGTCATTTCCCCGGTGAGGTGGGGGATGAGATTCACGCCATCAATCACCCGATCCTGTGGCTGCGTACCACCTGCTAGAGCCAGCGCTGTCGGCAGGATGTCGAGGGCGATCACGGGCTGATCGTAGATGCCAGGCTTCAGCTTTGCCGGCCAGCTGATGAGAAAAGGCACGCGCATCCCTCCCTCATAGACCATGCCTTTGGCACCACGGAGGGGCGTGTTGTCGGTGAAGTTGCCAGCGCCTTTACCACTGAGATTCGGTCCGCCGTTATCACTGATGAAGAAGATGAGGGTGTTTTCAGCCTGCTTCGTCTCAGCGAGTTTTTCGGTCACTTGGCCCACAGCGGCATCGAGCGCGCAGATCATGGCTGCATAGGTGCGGCGATTTTTATCAGTGATGTGTGCCAGCTTCGCCAGCCAGCTCTCGGGGGCCTGCAGCGGTGTGTGCGGTGCATTGAAGGCCAGATAAAGCAGCCACGGTTTGTCCTGCTCAGCATGACGCTGGATGTAGGCGCTGGCCTCGTCGCCGAACTGATCGGTGAGGTATTTTTTCTGCGGTTCATCCACGCCATTGCGATTCAGCGGGATGGTGTATTCAGCGCCGCCTTTGTCCCCAGGGAAGTACTGATGCCCACCACCCAGTGCGCCGAAGTATTCATCAAAACCGCGCTTCATGGGGTGAAACTGTGGATGCGCGCCGAGATGCCATTTGCCCAC
>JAPLUM010000711.1 GCA_026397605.1 Verrucomicrobiota bacterium
GAGGGTGTTTTCGCTGCTGCCTGGCAGACGCGCTGTCGCGAAAGGGACCTGCGGTGGTTTCTTGAAGTGAATGCTGATCTCGGTGGCTTTTTTCGGCAGTTGCTTACCCACACGGATATAAAACGGCACGCCCTGCCAGCGCCAGGTATCAATGAAGAGCCGCAGGGCCACGTAGGCCTCGGTTTGAGACTCGGGATTTACGCGATCTTCCTGCCGGTAACCGACTCGAGAGACGCCATCGACACTGCCTGCGGTGTATTGGGCGCGGATAACATTGACACCCACGGCCTCTGGGCCCACGAGCGGTCGGATGGCGCGGATGACCTTCACTTTTTCATCGCGCACGCTATCGGCGCTGAGATCGGTCGGTGGCTCCATGGCCACGAGGCTGAGGAGCTGGAAAAGATGATTTTGCACCATGTCACGCAGGGCACCGGCGGTATCGTAGTAGCCACCGCGCCCGCCTTCCATGCCGAGGTTTTCAGCACAGGTGATCTGGACGTTATCGATGTATTTGCTATTCCAGTTCGGCTCAAAGAGCGCATTGGCAAAGCGCAGCACCATGATGTTTTGGGCCGTTTCTTTGCCCAGATAATGATCAATCCGATAAGTGTCTTTTTCCTCAAAGGTATCCGCGACAGCAGCATTCAGCGCACGAGCCGTGGCCAGATCTTTGCCAAACGGCTTCTCACAGACGACACGCGCCCATTTGCCATCCACACCATGGTTTAATCCAGCGGCTTTGAGCATCTCCAAAATTGGTTTGAAGGCCTCTGGCGCTGAGGCCAGGTAAAAGAGGCGATTCGCTGTGGTGCCGCGCTCTTTGTCGAACTGGTCGAGCAGGAGCTTCAGCTGCACGTAGCCCGCAGGATCTTCGAACTCGCTGCGGTGGTAGTGGATGCTCTGGGAGAAGCTGCCCCAAAGCTCCTCATTGTGACCTTGGCGGGAGTTTTTACGATTTCCCTCTTCGAGTTCTTTGCGGAAGACCTCGTCCGTCTTTTCACGTCGGGCAAAACCGACCACTTTAAACTGCGGGGGCAGATCACCGCAGGCAGCCACATTGTAAAAGGCTGGGATGAGCTTACGATTCGTCAAATCTCCCGTAGCGCCAAAGATGACGACAGTGCAGGGTTCTGCGCGGTGCCGCTGGAGCAGCGTTTCTTCAAAGGGGTTTTCCAGGTCAGACATGAGGATGGGGGATACGCTTGCCTAGCGGGAAGCGGTCCAGAAACTAACTGCTTCCGCCCCGCTGGCAACTCTGGAAGCGCAAGGCCCGTGCCGAAGCGGATGAAATCACCTCATGACAACGATGAGCCGACTCTTCTGATGCAGGAAGCTGCATTTTGCCCTGTTGCTCCTGCCGGAATGATGCACTGTGCGCGTATGCGCTGCGTTTTGGCCCTCAGTTTCTATTTGGCCGCCGGAGCCGCTCTCTGGGCGGTGACTCCTGCATCCACGCCCACACCCGCCTCAGTTCCGACAGCTACCCCAAAGCCAGCGGCTCCGAAACCGCAACCCAAGGACGACCCAGCGCCGACCAAGTCAGTGCCTGAAAAACCCAAGGAGCCCGCCATCAAGCCACCTTCTGAGGATGCCTACAAACAGATGGAACTGCTCACTCGAGCCATGGAGACCATCCGTCAGAGCTACGTGAATGAGTCCCAAATCAGCTACGAACAACTCGTGGAAGGTGCTTTGGAAGGCATGCTGCGTCGGCTGGATCCGCACTGTGAGTACATGGGGAAGTCGCTTTTTGAAGACATGCAGCGTGAGCAAAGTGACACATCGGAAGGTGTCGGCATCAGTGTCGCTCTACGCGAAGGCACGCTGACCATCATCAGCGTGCGGGAAGATGGCCCCGCTGCCCGTGCAGGTGCTCTGGCGGGAGATCAGATGGTGCGTATCAACGACGTTCTAACGGACAGCGTCGGCGTCGCAGAGGCCATCCAACTGCTCACAGGAAAGGTTGGTGAAAGCCTCAAGATAACCGTGCGCCGACCTGGCACACGGCAGTTTTTAGAGTTCAATCTCGTGCGCGAGACCCTGAGCGAAACCTCTGTGCATGATGCCATGCTTCTGGTGCCAAAAATGGCCGGCGAGTATAAGATCGGCTATGCCCGCATCTCTCAATACACCCAGGCGACTGCAAAAGATCTCAGTGACGCTCTGGATAGCTTGGAGAAACAAGGCATGTCCGCCTTTATCCTGGATCTGCGAAATAACCCGGGTGGTCTGCTCGACAGCGCCATCGCCGTCTGTGGCGAGTTTTTGCCTGAGGGCACCGTGGTCGTCACCACCGAGGGCCGCGTCGCCTCCCAGAATCCGCCGCCCTACCGCACACCGAGTCGCGATGGCCGGAAGCCACGCCGTTATCCCATGGCCGTCATGATCAATCACGGCAGTGCCAGCGCCGCCGAGATCACCGCCGGTGCCTTGCAGGATCTGAAGCGTGCCATCATTGTCGGCACCACCAGCTTTGGCAAAGGCAGCGTGCAGAGCATCCTACCCATGAAAAACGGAGCCGCGATGCGTCTGACCATCGCCAAATACTACACCCCCAGTCACCGCACCATCCACGAGCATGGAGTCGAGCCAAACATCATCTCCACCCTAACGACTGACGAAGAACTGCGCGTCTCCAAATGGCGGAACAATCACGGCAGTGGCGAAGCCGCTGCCCTAGAGATCGCCAACCTCGGGGATAAACAACTCGAGCGTGCCGTCGATGTCCTCAAAGGAGCCCTAGTCTTTGAATCCTTCCGTCCGAAAGAAGAACCAAAGCCCAAGCCCGCCGTCATCAAAGCCCCGCCCAATGTCCCCAAAGCCCTGCCCGTGCCCGCCGAACCAAAAGCCGCACCCGGAGCGGGTCTGCCGATGGGCCGCTAACAGGTCCCAGCGCTGAATCTCTTCTGCCGTCAAAGATGCGTGCCTTCCTTTCTGATCTCTGGAGCCACCGTGGCTTTCGATATACCTTCATTGTAGGGCTGAGCCTTGCCGCCTTAGTGACCTGTTTTTATTGGGCGCTAAACTGGACCGGTGAAAAACGCTGGCAGAGAGTTAAAGCCAAGCTTGAAGCCGAAGGAGAAACCTTTGATTTCTATTCCCTCTACCCAGCCCCCATTCCCGATGAGCAAAACTTTTGTGCCATCGAGCCTCTGAACGGTATCCGCACACCAGAGGGCATGAGTCCTGAGGCCGTTGCTGCTCAAAAGAAGCGGGACGTCATCTTAAAGCAGCTAGATTTTTTTACTTATGAGTTGAGCGGTGCTGCTTCATTTGACTTTCTCTCAAAGGCAAAGGAACCGGACTACTCAGCCATCTTGGATAAGCTAAAGGAAACGAAAGCTCTGCCGCTCAAAAGTGATCCTGTGGCATGGGCGGAAATTCAGGCTGCATTAGAAACCCAGGCTCCCATTTTAAAAGTTTTAGGAGGTGCCGCCAAGCAGCATCGCAAAGCCGACTTTCTACCCCGCCCGAGCCGTGCCGATTTACCCGAGTTATTGACCAGCCTTCCAAATCCACATTTTAATCCGACGCTCCGGCTCGCAGGGCTTCTTCGATTTCATGCTCTGATCTGTTTCAAATCAGGTGATCTTGAGGCTGCCATGAATGCAGCCTTGGCCCTCCTGCGATTGAGCCAAGGTGCGTATAACTCAAACACACTGATTGCCAATCTGATCGGGAACGCAATACAAAAGGATTTTCAGGAACTGGTTTGGCTGATGCTAAAAAGTCGTCAATACGGCGATGCTGCCCTGGCTTTTCTGCAGGCAGACATCTTGAGCGTCATCCTGAGGAACGTTGGGACATGACATACGCGGCCTTTGCTCAAGACATGTTTCCAACCAAGTCAGCTCATAGCTCCGCGCTTTCGCAACTCATTCCAGTGGGTTTCATCATGCACTGCAAAGCCGCCGTAGTAGAGGCAGAATGGGAATACATCATCAGACCTCTTTCAAAGAATGGAGTTAAGAATGCCAGTTCTAACGAAGAGCGGGTTCAATCCTATCTTCAGTCCATCTCGTCTTGGTCGAACCCAGATCTTGCTTTCGTGAAATGGTCAATTCCGACTTTTCTTCATATCGTTCCTCAATGTGCTTTAGCTGAGAATCAGCGCCGACAAGCCATCCTCGCTTGCGCTTTGGAGCGACATTTCATCAGGCATTGCAGCTATCCTAAAACGCTCGAAGCACTTGATCATGAGTTCCGCGCAGGGAATGACCTGCTCGATGTGAATGGTGAAATTATGCACTATGACTTGGTCCTGGGTGGACGTTTCCGCCTTTGGTCACTCGGACCAGATGGCAAGGACGACGGAGGGAAGTTTGCCGTAGAGTTGGGTTCACTTAAGCCGGGTGCGCCTTATACACCACGGTATAAAGGCGACTGGGTTTGGCGTTATGATCCGGCGGTGAAAGTTCCTTGATCTACACGTGGGATCAAGGCTCCAGTCGATCTTCCTCCGTGCATCTCCACCTGCATCGTGCCATTCTGTTTCGTTCCCATGCACCGACTTCTCCTCTTTCTCGCTTTCTGTTCACAGCTTCACGCCCTCGACTTAGCTTTGCCCACGGGCAATGAGGCGCTGTTGAAAGGTGATGGGGCAGCTTACTTTCAGTTTGTGGATCGCAACTTTGAAGGGCAGCAGACGACGCCTTGGGAAGGTGGACAGTTTGGGTTTTGGCGTGATCCTCGGCGGGTGGGCAGCAGCATTGCCTATGCGCGTTTTCATGAGGGCATGGATGTGAAGCCTCTACAGCGGGATGCGAAGGGTAATCCGCTGGATGAGGTGAAGGCCATCTTGGCGGGTGAGGTGATGTATGTGACACCTTCAGGGAAGAGTAACTATGGCGGTTATCTCGTCATCAAACACGAGTGGGGTGAGGGGCCGTTTTACTCACTGTATGCACATTTAAAAGAGGCGCTGGTGATGGTGGGAAGTAAGGTCGCCGTCGGTCAGGTGGTGGCGCGCATGGGATACACGGGCAGCGGGATCGATCAGCGGCGGGCGCATCTGCATGTGGAGCTGAATGTAATGCTGAACTCGGACTTTGATCTCTGGCATAGCTCGGGATTCAGCACGCCGAATCATCATGGCATTTACAATGGCATGAATCTACTGGGTTTAGATCTCCAGGCGCTGTATCTGGCGCAGGCGAAAGATCCCGCACTGACTCTCAGCTCCTGGTGGCGGAGTCAGGAGGCGGAGTTTGAAATCGTCGTGCCTGGAAGTGCCAAGATTGAGGTCATGAAAGCCCACCCATGGCTGCGTGAAGGCGCTAAAACGACGGCTTCCTCCTGGCAAATCCGCTGCACGCGCTGGGGGCTGCCTGTGAGTATCAAAGCGGGGACGGAAGCGGTGAGTGCTCCCGCATTAACCTGGATCAAAACCAGCGATGTGCCTCACTATTATGCGACGCGTGGACTGATCAGCAACAGCGGCAAAATCACCGTTGAAGGCCTGCGGTTCATTAACCTTATGGCTAACCCTTGAAAATTGAACAGGAGGAAGCAGAGATAGCAGAGGGCTGATTGTCTTGAGTCTTTTTTCTCTCTGCTAACTCCGCTTCCTCCTGTCATTAAAAACTATGCTTCTCGCCCTCGAATCTTCCTGTGATGAAACTGCTGCTGCCATCTGCAATGCGGACGGTGAGTTACTGGCTTCTGCCATTGCTTCACAGATTGAAATTCATCGCCCCTTTGGAGGGGTCGTCCCAGAGGTGGCCTCACGGAATCACATCCTCCACGTGAAGCCTTTAGTTGAGCAGGTGCTGGCTGAAGCAGGCCTGAAGTTGGTCGATATGCAGGCCTTTGCCGCCACGACGGGGCCAGGCCTTGTGAGTTCATTACTCATCGGCACCAGCATGGCCAAGGCGCTATCAGTGGCTGAAAACAAGCCGTTCCTGGCCATGAATCACATGGAAGGGCACCTACTTTCCCCTTTCATGGCCGGCAATGGCCCGCCGCGCGCTTGTGTGGCTCTCATTGTCAGTGGTGGTCACACGATGCTGCTGCACATGCAGGGCGTGGGCGAGTATCGTTTGTTGGGTAAAACGCGCGACGATGCCGCCGGTGAGGCCTTTGATAAAATCGCAAAAATGATCGGCCTACCCTATCCTGGCGGGCCTGAGATCGACAAACTGGCAGCTCAGGGACGACCCGATGCTTACAGTTTCCCCCGCAGCTTTTTGGATGGGCAGAGTCTGGAATTCAGCTTCAGCGGCTTGAAGACTGCCGTGCTCTATGAGCTGCCGAAACTGGATCTGACTCAGCCTCAGGTTCTGGCTGATGTCTGCGCTAGCGTGCAAGAGGCCATTCTGGAAGTGCTGGTCGAAAAGCTCGTCCTAGCCACAAAGCAGTGCGGTGAAAAGCTCGTCGCCGTCAGTGGCGGTGTGAGCTGTAACCGAGGTCTGCGTGCTAAGCTGAGTGCCCGCTGTGAGAAGGAAGGCTTGACGCTCTTGCTGGCCCGCCCAGAGCTATGCACGGATAACGCAGGCATGATCGCCTACGCAGCGATGCAGCGCTTTCAATTAGGTCAAACCTCCCCCCTCGAAGCCGATGTCGATCCCAATTTATCACTCGTTGTTTAAGCAGGAGCGCGTGCGTCCTCGCATGCTATCTGGTGCGTCCTCGCGCCAGATCATCCCTGGATTAACTTGGCTCTGGACGATCACCTTTCTAGCCACCAGTTCGCTCACTGCCGCACCCATTCCAGGGCTAATCATCCCCCTTCACGACGTTGAAGTCGGCACATCCTCGGCCGGCATTGTGGCTGAAGTCTTGGTCAAAGAGGGAGACGCAGTGACGAAAGGTCAGCCTCTAGTCCGGCTGCATGATGAAGTGGAAAAGCTGGAAGTAGAGCGGGCAGCTAAGGTGCTGGAAAAAGCCAAATTTGATCATGATGCCGCACAGAAACTGTTGGCTGAAAAGATAGGCACTCGTGAAGACGCCCTGAAAAAGCAGATCGAGCACGATCTGGCCAAACTGCAAAAGCAGGCAGCTGAGATCCGCCTTTCTCAACGCACGATCACCGCGCCGATTCAGGGCATCGTGGTGAAGCGCGACAAGGAGCCAGGGGAGGCAGTGCTGCTCAACGAAACGGTGACCCAAATCGTCCACATGCAGCAGGTCTATGCACAATTTTATTTAGAGCCAGATCAAGCGCGCCTTCTCAAACCTGAAGATAGCATCAGCATCAATCTGCCTTCCCTGCCGCAACCCAACGAGTTCAAGGCCAAGGTCGATTTCATGGACCCCCGCATGGATGCCGAAAGCGGCCTCTATCGCGTGAAGCTCCTTTTAGAGAATCCCGACCTGAAACTCAAAGCTGGAATGCGCGCTGAGTGGCAACGCTAAAATCAACTCACGGTGGTGTCAGCTTACTCACCAGATTGCTCAGATACGGGAACAACTGTTTTTTCCGGCTGACAACGCCAGGCATCTCATAAACCTGCGGGCTGCGCTCGTGGTAGTCGATTTCAGCGGCGACACGTTTGTCTCCGGCGATCAAAAGCACGCTGTAATGAGAGGTGATGTCCGTGACCATGAGGCAGGCGAAGTGTAGGCTGTGGGCAGCACAGAGTGAAACCAGCGCAGCATGGAGCTCGGCTTGTTTTTTCCAGAACTCCTCTAGGCCCATTTCTTCAATCTGGCTGATGCTGATGCGCCAGCCGTTTTCCTCAAAGACTTTGCGGTCCCCTTCAATGGCGCGAGCTGGGGTAGCCTCACGGAGCAGCGAGCCAGCAGCAAAGAAGTCTTTCACAAACTCTGCGGCATCGATCTCGGCCACTTTAGCTAGCCATGCTAGGATTTCGCCATCGGTCTTAGTGGAGGTGGGGCTGGTGAGATTGAGTGTATCAGAGATCAAACCTGCGCAGAGGCAGATCGCCGTGGCTTTATCCGGCGTGAGCCCTCTCATGCGGAACATAATGCCAACGATGGTGCTTGTGCTACCGACGGGTTCATTGATGAAGCGCACAGGCTCCTTGGTGCGCAGGTTGCCACTGAGGCGATGATGATCGATCACCTCCACAATTTCAGCCTCGTCAGCGCCAGCGACAGCTTGTGAGAACTCATTGTGATCTACCAGCACGAGTCGAGTGCGTGGCACTTCGACGAGGTCAGATTTGGAAAAGACACCTTCCAGGCGACCTGATTCCTCATCAATGACTGGGAACAGGGGCTGGTGCGCATTTTGCACGACATGGATGATTTCACGCAGCGGAGTGCGGCTGGTGAAGCTATGGAAGTCATGGACGAGTGCCTCGGCAATAGGTCGGGAAAAACGAATGAGCTGAGACGCGCTCGCGGTATCGTGCGGTGCTGAGATGACACTGACACCCTTGTCCTTGGCTTGTTGCAACAAGCTATCCCACGGCATGAAACCACCAGTGACGACTAGACAACGGACCCCAAGCTCCATGGCCAGAGCGTGAATTTCAGGCCGATCCCCTGTAACTAAAACGACCTGACGCGGAGGAAACTGGCGCGCACGATCGCGGGAAGTTTCCACACTCGATGCGGCGACAACCAGAACGAGATCACCTACGCTATCTAAGTCTTTGGTATCACCTAGGAGATCACCGCCCAGAGCTGCATTCATGTTATGGATGCTGGTGCGCACCTCACGATTGGCTGCGCTATGCGTCTCATCACTGGGTAAAAAGAGCTGCGCCATCTCCTGAATCGTTGGCATTCCCAGCAACCGATGCTCTGCATTCACCACAGGGATGGACCGGAAGCTGTGCTCCATCATCTTGCGATACACAGATAAAAAAGTCTCGTGAGGTGCAGCGGTCATCACCTCACGGCGGCAGACGATGGCAGCTGTTGGGCGCACATCGAGCAGCAGCTTGGGTGGCTCCAGACCTGCCAACTTCAGCACCCAGCTCGTCCGTGCATTGATTTCCCCACAGCAGGCAGCCACGACTTCATCTTCACGCACCAGCCTCAGATAGGCAGCATATCCGATGGCTGAGCAGATGGCATCCGTATCTGGATTGCGGTGGCCGATGACGTAGAGAGGGTCCATGAAGAGAGGGGCGAAAAACGAAGGGCGGGAGTTTAAGCACGAAACTCCGATTTGTCAGGCAACTGTCCGAATATGTTCCTCAGGTCCCTCGGCGTTTCAGAACGGCGACCCAGCGGTCCACCGATTTACCCGGCGCGTCAGCCAGTGCTCGGCTTTGTTTATTGCGGGTGTTGCTAATGACCTCCATGCCAAGCGATTCCAGCGCCCGTAGCGCCAGTCGATGCTCGACATCGAAGTAGCTAGTGATGACTAGCATGCCGTCGGGCCGCAGTTTTGCGATGCCCTGATCAAAGATTTTTTTCCACAGTTCCTGCCCATGCCAAAAGTTTTGATGACGGAGAAAGACCATATTAAAGTCATCTCCCAGCTCCTGGTGTTGATCGATTTTGGTGGCGTCTTCGATCAGGAACTTAGCTGGCAGATGTCCATGAGTCTCTCTAGCCTGCCGGATCTCCCGGATGCGGATGTCAGCCCCGATCATCTCGACCTCGCCGCCTTTCGTCAGTTCTGAGCCGACTTGGATCAGCGTCTCTGCCTCATCACAGCGCCCACAGGCCAGGTTCAAAATGCGCATATCCTTCACTGCCGCCACTGGCAGATGAGGAGAGATCGAGTCATGCAAAAGCGTCTTCAGCTTGGACATGTCTTCGGCGATGGAGGGCGGCATCTGCATGGAGCGGGCGGATTGGTTAGATCGGTATCAAACACTCAAATGCCGCATTCGGCAAATTCGATGGCAAGACAATTTCCAAAATGGCACGCGGCGGCCAGCGCTGTGCGCGCCCTCTAAGCTCCGTTTCCTAAATGACAAATCCGCTCCCAGTGCTGCGGCTGCACCTCAGTGATGGAAAGTCGATTTCCTCGACGAAGAATCAGCATATCCGTAAGCTCGGGATCAGCCCTTAGCATATCCAGAGTCACAAACGTCTTAAAGTTAGACTCCCACTTCACATCTACCATCAGCCACCGAGGCTCCTCACGTTTGCTGCCTGCATCAAAGTATTCCGAAGAAGGATCAAACTGTGTGTGATCGGGATAAGCCTCTTTGACAATCTTGACGATCCCTGCGATTCCCGGCACCGGACAGCTGGAGTGATAAAAAAAGCCCAAATCTCCTAGCGCCATTTGATCGCGCATCATGTTACGCACCTGATAATTGCGTACGCCATTCCAGGGTTCCGTCTTCTTCGGTCGAGCTTTGAGATGGTCGAAGGAAAAAACATCAGGTTCAGATTTGAGCAGCCAATGGGACATAGATTCTCCACTCATACGCAGTAACCAGGAAAAAGGAATGAGAAAACAGGATGAGCATGCTGGGACACAGGCGGGCAAGTTTCCCCACCTCGACAGCCAGATTTCACCCGGTTGTTGAGATATTCGACCTCCGCCCTTCGTCTGCTCTTTCATGCCCCAGACCAGCACCACCTCCCGTTTGCAATCCCTGGATGCACTTCGCGGTTTCGACATGTGCTGGATTCTCGGACTCGGTGCTGTGGTGGATGCGCTGCTGGCACGTTTTGCGCCTGAAAGCATCGTCACCCGAGTCATCGACACGCAGTTGGAGCATGTCGTCTGGGAGGGTTCCCGCTTCTATGACCTTATCTTCCCGCTCTTCCTCTTCATCGCCGGGGTTTCCATGGCCATCGCCCTGCCGCGAAGAGTGGAAAAGGAAGGGCGTGCGGCGGCGGTGAGGCATCTGCTGGAAAGGGCGCTGATCCTCGTCGTGATCGGCGTGTTCTTCTCAGGAGGTCTCAAAGAAGGTTGGGCAGAGGTCCGCTGGCTTGGTGTGCTCCAGCGCATCGGCATCGCCTCGGCGGCGGCGGGTTTGCTTTCGCTCTGGCTGAACAGCCGGGGGATAGCGGCGGCGGTGGTGACACTGCTGGTGGGTTACTGGCTGCTGCTGAGGTTTGTGCCGGTGCCCGGATTTGGCGCGGGTGACTTTGCCGAAGGTCATAACCTCACGAACTACCTCGACTCCCTTTGGCTTCCAGGCCGCAAGTATGATGGCGACCATGATCCCGAAGGTCTGCTCAGCACCCTTCCCGCCATCGCCACTGCATTGCTGGGCATTTTTGCCGGAAAGTGGCTGAAAGGCGAGGCGGCACCTCTGCGGAAGGTCCTGGGCCTCATCGGAGCTGGCGCGGTGCTGATCGCGCTAGGCTGGTGCTGGCATCCGTTCTTCCCCATCGTTAAAAAGATCTGGTCCTCCAGCTTCGTGCTTGTCGCGGGAGGTTGGAGTGCGCTGCTGCTGGGCATCTTTTATTGGATCGTGGATGTGCGCGGCTGGCGGGGATGGACCACACCCTTCATGTGGGTCGGGGCGAACCCCATCGCGCTCTATATCTGCGCCGGTCTAGGTTTCTTCCGTACCGTCTCAGAGCGACTGGCAGGTCATCCGCCGAAGGACTGGGCCTGGATCAGCCCCTGCGTCACCTTCACCCTGCTACTACTCGTGGCCCGCTCGCTGTGGAAACGCGGGATCTTCATCAAGGTCTGAGCATTCGACGCGCATAGCACCACATCGAGTCTGGTGCCCGGGACCATTTTCCAGGTCACTCGATGAAAGTTGCCCTGCCTCGTCACGTTGACGCATTTACCTATGATGCTGAATCGCAGAAAACTCCTCCGCCAGTTCGCCGCCACAGCGGGTGCGGCGTTTGCCTCGCCGTTATTTCCGAACATGGGTCAGGCCGCCTCGCGGGCTTCGGGTGGTGGGCCGAAGCGGGTGATCTTTTTCCTGCAAAATCAGGGTTTTGATCCGGCGACGTGCATTCCAGCAGGCATGAAGAGCAGTGGCTCATTGGCGAAGGCAAAATTGCCTGAACCCATCGCGGCGCTGGAGCCTTTTAAGGAGCGTCTGCACATCATCAATGGGCTGCATGGCATGCACACGAGTCCGTCTCACAGCGCATTCTTTGGAGCTCTCGGTGGCTATCGCGGCAGTGATGGCACACCGCCCAGTGGGCCTACGATTGACTATGAGCTGAGCAAAGTGCTGCCGGAGACGCTACTGCCGCATCTCTGCATCGGCATGGACTCGATGGAGAACATGCGGGCCAAGCCGACGGTCGCCAATTTGTCAGCGAGCGGTGCGGGTCAGCCGATCTTCATGCACTCCAATCCGAACCACCTCTACCAGATGCTCTATGGCGGCATCTCGGAAGGGGACATCCGCCAGCAGCACGAGGCGCGGTCGAGCATGTTTGACCGCATCGAGCAACTGGCCGCGGCTCAGGGCAAAGCACTACCGATGACGGAGCAGCAGCGCTATGGGCAGTTCGTGAAAGGGTTCCATGACATCAATGGCCTGCGTGAGCGGCTCGGCGGTGTGTCCGATCATCTGCGTCATTTTGCGCCGAAGGTGGATGATCGTTACACAATGCCGGAGTTCGAGACGGCAATCCGATCTGGATCAAGATCCGCCAATACAACAGCCGCATGCTGGTGAGGCTGATGGAGCAGCTCGAAAGCGTGCCCGAAGGCAGCGGCACGATGATGGACAATACGCTGATCGTTTACACCAGCAACAACGCCGACAAACAGCACACCAGTGGCACCAACTGGCCTGTGATGCTGCTCGGCAATTGCGGCGGTATTTTTAAGAGCGGCTGCTTCACGCAGTTGGACGGCAGGCGCCCGATCAATGCCCTCTACTCGACGCTGCTGCATGCCTCCGGCGCTCCTTGTGATCGCTTCAACATGAGCGAGAAGATGGCGGCGAAGTTCGATTCTGGCATTGGCCCCCTCAAGGAGATCTTGGTGTGATCCGTGTGCTTGTCTTTGGCTCCTTCGCCCTTGCGGCCACTGTCTGCGCTCAGCACTGGCCGCAGGCATCCGGGCCCCATCTCAATGCGAAAGCCGAAGGTGTCGAGCCGCCGATCAAGTGGTCGGTCGTTGGCGAAAAAAACATCCTATGGCGCACTCCTCTGCCGGAAGGTGGACAAAGCGCGGTGACGATCTGGGGTGATCGCGCCTTCGTCACGACACATCGTCCGATGAATGAAACCAGCGACCGGCTGGAGCCCAACATCGTCGGCTACTGCCTCGATGCGAACACGGGCAAGATTCTCTGGACGGTCGATCTTCCAGGCATAGATCCGGTGCAGACGGCGGGCATTTTCAGCGACGGCACCGTCTTTGCGCCCATCGCCGATGGCGAGCACGTCTGGTTCTTCAATCGTTGTGGCTCGATGGGCTGCTTTGATTTCGATGGCAAACGGGTCTGGCTCCGCGAGTTCCGCCCGATCACTCGTCACACGAACCGCGAGTGCGAACCCATCCTCGTGGGCGACAAGATCATCACCGTCGAGGTCCGCAACGAAGAAGCCGCCAAGAAACTGGAGCGGCACAAGCCTGTGCCAGCTGGCATCGAGCCACGCGATGTGTGGACCTACCTGCAGGCCATCGACAAGCGGACAGGAAAAATCGTGTGGATGGAAGAAGCCGGCACCTGCATCCACAACACGCCGATGGCCGGGCAGTTGGCAGATGGTCGCTGGGCCATCGCTCATGGTCGCGGCGGTGCGCATGATCCTTTGGAAAAACCCTATGGGGTGAGCCTGACACTGCTGGACAGCGGCAAGACACTCTGGAGCCGGGAAATCCATGGCGACTGCTCCCACAATTCACACTGGAACGCAAAACATGTGTTTTGGTTCCGAGGAACCAACCATCTCGTGCTCGACAGCGCCACGGGTGAGGTGCTGCGCACCCAAGACATCAGCACCAAGGTGGACTTCACGGATGCAGAAAGCGGCAAGCGTGAGCTGGGCATCACGGTCAAGCCCGGCAAGCGCACGCCGCTCACCAATCAGACCAACATCGTCGTCGGCGACTGGCATTATTTCCTGGCGCATGACATCACCGCCATCGGCCGCGTGAACATTGAAACTGGCAAGACGGAATACCTGCGCGTTCCCGCACAGCTTGTCGCTGGACCCAAGCCGAAGCGCATCTGGGAAAAGAAAGACGCCATCCCGAACGACACGAAAAACTCACGCGACATCGACATCGCGACGGACAAACGCGCCAAGGGCACCGGCTGGGGCCATGTCTCAGCAGCCAGCCCCATCCTCGTGAACCGCCACCTGTTTTTCCCCATCATGAACGGCACCGTCTATGTCGTTGACGCGTTTGCCGAAACGCTCCATCAAAGCGCACTACTCGCCGTGAACGACCTCGGTCCCGCAGGCGAGACCTGGACTCTAGCATCCTTCAGCTATGCCAACGGCAAGCTCTGGATGCACACCATGAAGGAAGTCATCTGCATTGGCTCAAAATGAAA
>JAPLUM010000654.1 GCA_026397605.1 Verrucomicrobiota bacterium
TGCTGCTTGGCGCGCTGATTCTACAGTTTGGCAGTCTGCGCAGTTACTTTCGGGATACTTACATCCTCAAGGTAGCCTTTCCAAAAGCCTCGGGCATCAAAGAAGGCTCCCCCGTCTATCTCGGTGGGTCAAAAATCGGTAAAGTGCTCTACCACCCAAGGCTCAATGACACCTACTCCGGCGTCATCATTGATCTGGAGATCTTTGACAGCGTGGAGATTCCCATGGAATCAGCCATCGCCATCGGCTCAGACGGCCTCATGGGAGATGCCATGATCGAGATTCAGCCCTCCGAAAAAGAGGCCAAGGAATTCGTACCGCATGACTACAAAAAGATCATCAAAGGCCAGACTGGCGGTGGCCTTTCAGACCTCCAGACACAGGCAGAGCAGGTCGGTAAAAAGGTGGATCTCGTGCTCGATGACGTGCGCACCGCACTGGTGGACATCAAAGGAGCCATGGAAAAGATCAATAAAGGAGCGCTCTCAGACGCCACCATCAATGACTTCAAACAAAGCATGGAGCACCTGAATAAAACCATGACTCGGGTGAATGATAAAGTCCTGGGGGACGAAAATGCCAACAACCTCAAAGCCGCGCTCGCCGATTTTAAAGACGCGGCCGCCAGCTTCAAAGCAAGCGCTAAGAACGTCGAAGAATCCTCAAAACGTCTCGGACCCATGTTTGATAAACTGGACCCAGCCATTGGCAAAGTGGACAAAGTCATGACCACCGCCGACGAGTCCCTTCAATCCATCAAAAAAGCCGCCGACAGCTTTGCCATTGCCGCCAAAAACATCACTTCGAGCAAAGGCCTGCTAGGTGCTCTCATGAACGATACGGAGATGAAGACAGACTTCAAAGACCTCATTTCCAACTTCAAACGCAATGGTGTTATCTTTTACAAAAACAGTGCCGATAAAGAGCGCGCTGCTACGACTCCGCCCGCCAACGCAGCGCCGGCAGCACCTTCAGGTATCAAGCCTATCTTTGGACGTTAATCCTAAGTCCGAGTTTCAAGTTTCAAGTTACGTGTTTCAAGTTCTCTCAATCAGGACTTTACAGGGTTATGTTGGCTTGTTGGCTCACGCAAAAAGTGTGGGGCCTACCCTCGCAAGTCGTTGGTTTTTATGTCATGAAACTAGAAACCTGAAACTAGAAACAGGATTTCAGGTTAATCCTCCCGGACGAGTTCGTCGGGCTAAGAGTACTTCACGTTCTTGCGCGGCTCCATCTCAAAGGCGGTCGCTTCTTTTTCGGCAACGTTGGGCTTGAGCACTTCCTCGCGGAACTTGATGTAATAAGGGTCGTCCTGGCAGATCACCAGCTTGTCCATGCTTTCGACTTCCAGATAAACAAACCAGTCAAAAGGATCACTTGGATTCACTCGTTTCCCTGTTTTCACCGTCAGCACTTCGGGCACACGGAGCAACTGCACGCGTGTCTGAGACATCATCTCCTCAAGCTTTTCAGGCGTGACCTCAGGCTTGAGTTTGAATAAACTGAGGTAGGCAATCATAGAACTGTCGTGTACCCGCTAAGGGTTTAGTTTTTCCAGTTCAGCACACCTTTGCGCCAGGCATAGACGAAGGCCACACCTAGGATGCTGATGAAGCTAAAAGCCGTCAGGAAGATGCCTCCACCGTAAGCATGCAGGTAGTCTTTGTAGATCACAGCCCAAGGATACAAAAAGACCACCTCGATATCAAAAAGCACGAAGAGCATAGCCACGATGTAGAACTTCACACTGAAACGCGGCTGGCCCTCTTGAAGAGGAAGCATCCCACACTCATACGCACTGTCCTTCATGGCGCTGCGCTTAGCCGCTTTCCCAAGCATGTCTGAAAGCAGCAGCGTGACTCCAGCAAAGCCGCTGGCAATGACGATCTGAAGCAGGACAGGAAGATAAGTCTCTAACATGTGAATTCGGGGAGGTGTGACTATAACTAGCCGAGTCAGGCCAAAGCGTCAAGTCGCCCAGTCGATCTCTCAGCTTGAGAATCAAAAAAAGAAACGAAGGCCTAGCTATCCTTTCACAGCGTGACTGGATCTACCACGTGTTACCATGATTTGTGATTTCCAATCGATTGAAATTCAAGAGTATTGGAATGAGCGAACCCAACGCTCCAGCTGCTGGTTTCACAAAACTAGGTGATACCCAGCAAGATTTAGCGGGCAGCGATGGCAGCCGTGCGGGCAGCAATGGTTGCCTGATGTGCCGCACGCAGACCTTCCAGACCACGGTAAGTTTTGCCTGCTTTGGCACAGAGTCCACGATTCACCAGACCCTGCAGTTTTTCATAGGAGCGCAGGCGCAACATTTCTTCCCCGCCACTGACTGCGTTCTTCACCTTTAGATTGGCATAGACGAGCTTGAAAAGCTCATTGAACTCCAAAGTATCTCCAGCGGATAGCACATTGACGAGTTCATCAGTGACATGATCAGGAACGCGGCGAGTAAAACTAGTTTTGCGAGTCGGTGTCGTGGACATAGGTGGTTAACGTATAACCGATTTATGTTAATTGGCGAAGTTTTTGTCACAGCCATCCCCACATTTCACAGTTCGCAAAAGCATTCTGTAAACACCATGCATGGCCATTTTGTGGTTATTTTAAGCTGATCTTAAAAAGCTGCTTCTTCGTGCGGATAAAGATAGCTCCATCAGCCACCGCAGGTGCGGAGGTCATGGCATCTGGCAGCTTGTTTTCGGCGAGAATTTCAAACTTATCTCCAGCCTTAATCACGCGTGTGTCACCACGATCATTGCTGAAGTAGAGCCGATCAGCGGCAGCGATAGGCGACGGTAGATGCTGACCTGGGAAACGATCTTCCCACACATCGACGCCGGTTTCAGGATTCATGCAGGTGACGATGCCGCCGCGCGTGGTTTGGAAAAGCAGCCCATTGACCAAGACTGGGCAGGACTCGCTGGCATTGCGCTTTTCACGATCCCAAACGACATGGCTTTCGGTGATGTCGCCGGACATCTTGTCGTCGATTTTGACACCTAAAGTATGGGCACGCTCAGAACCGGTATTGAGGATCAGAACCTGCTTATATATCAGCGGACGGATGGCCGCATTGAAGCCACCGTGACGAATGGTCCAGAGTTCTTTCCCAGTAGCAGCCTCATAACCAAAAGCAGCGCGCGAACCCACTGAGACCAGCGTTCCTTTGCCGGCCAGATTCACTACACTCGGCGTATGATAGGCTTTCCGCATGTCGCCGTCCCGGGTCGGTTTGCCTTCTTTATCCAGATCTCCGTAATCGGTTGTGCGGTTGGTTTTCCAGAGCGTGGCTCCGGTCTTTTTATCCAGAGCGGTCACGTACTGCTGATCAATGCCGTCAAAGGTCAAAAACAACTTGTCCCCATGAATGATTGGCGAAGAACCCGGTCCACGGAAATGCCGCGCATTGATATCGCGCCGCTGCCAGACAGAGGTGCCTGTCTGCGGATCAATCCGCGCAGTGCCGTAAGTGCCGAAGTGAACGTAGAGCGCATCCGCTTCAAGGACTGGGGAAGGAGCTGCGTAGTTGTTCAGTGGATTACCCAGGATCTCAGGGTCAGCATTTTCAAACAGCAAGATGTGATGGATGATCTTCCCACTTTGACGGTCGATGCCATAAACATACATCTTCTTCCCATCCACAGTTGCCGCTGTGAACCAAATCCGGTCACCACCGATGACGGGCGTGCTGTGGCCTTCGTCTTCCAGATCGGTTTTCCAAACGATGTTTTCTCCTGTTTCAGCATTCCATTTCAGAGGTAAGCGCGCCGCCTCAGCTGTGGGGACGATGCCATCATAGGTAGGCCCATTTTTATCCGGCCAAAACAAAGGCGTCGTGGCGCCTTGTGCGCTGAGCAGGGAGCTGCCGCAAAGAGAGAGAATAGCGAGTCGAGGAAGAAATGACATGTGACCAGTAGTCACGATGGTAACAGCCCGCTTCTTTCTGACTCTTCGCGCTAGATGCAGTTCTCGCAGGGCTCGAGCTACAAAAAGAGGGTGCATTTTTATTACAGGAGAACAGGAAAACAAGATTCACAGGTCTGAACCCTTCCTGTGAATCCTGTAAAAAATCCCACGAACGCACCTCATGCGTTATTCCCTCGCCCTTGTGTCCATCCAGATGGTCACTGGTCCATCATTGACCAGGGCCACCTGCATGTCCGCTCCGAAGATGCCGCGCTTCACGGGTGCAGCGAGTTCGGCCTCCAGCGTTTTTGTGAAATGCTCATACAGCGGAATAGCCACCTCAGGCCGTGCTGCCTTGAGGAAACTGGGGCGATTTCCCTTCTTCGTGCTGGCATGGAGCGTGAACTGACTCACCAGCAGCACGCTGCCGCCGACGTCTTTCACGCTCAGATTCATCTTCCCCTCCGTATCTCCAAAGATCCGCATCTGGCCGATCTTTGCAGCCAGCCAATCCGCATCCTCCACCGTATCTTCATTCTCCACGCCAAGCAGGACCACCAACCCATGAGAGATACTAGCCGTGATTTCTCCGGCGATACTGACAGAGGCGTTTTTGGAGCGTTGAATGAGGGCGCGCATAGACGACAAATAATTGATGAAGACAGGGGGAAAACCAAACTAGAATATCTCATAAATCTCAATCCATGATCTCCGAAGTTCAAAAACAAGGTTTTACCATCGTTCGGGAACTGCTGCCGTGCGTCGATGAGCTTATCAGTTCGCTGGGGGAGGCCACGGGAGCTGGGCGGCGTGGAATGTTGAATCAGACTGTGGTTCACGAGCTTGCTAATTCAGAAGCTTTCTTGCGTGTTATTCAGCCTTTCCTTCCTGGCTCCCCGCGTCCGGTCAGGGGGATCTATTTTGATAAATCCCCGAGCGCCAATTGGCTGGTGGCATGGCATCAGGATTTGACGATTACGGTCACCCATCAGGAGGAGGTGCCAGGCTTTGGCCCCTGGAGCAAGAAGGATGGACTGATTCATGTTCAGCCGCCTGTAGAGCTGCTTCAAAGCATGATCACGCTGCGGCTCCACCTCGATGATACAGACGAGTCAAACGGTGCCTTGAGGGTGTTACCTAGCTCTCACATTCATGGCAGGCTTGCCGCAGCGGACATCGCCAGGCTGCGCGAAACCACTCCAGAAGTGACCTGCCGCGCTAGCCGAGGTGATGCGCTTTTGATGAGACCGCTTCTGCTCCACGCGTCTGGCCGATCCACTTCGGAGGGGCATCGGCGGATCTTGCACATCGAGTATGCTGGCTGCGATTTACCCCAGGGCTTACGATGGAACGAAGCAGGCTGACCTTGATGAGCTCTTTCTTCTAAGGCCATCATCTCTTCCACCTTTCCCTTGCGAAAAGGCTGCACTGGCGCTCCTTACGCGCCGTTTTTTAAACTCACCTACCGCTATGTCCACCGACGCCAAGAACAATACCGCCCTCATGGAGAAAATCGTCTCTCTTTGCAAGCGCCGCGGCTTCATCTTTCAAAGCAGTGAGATCTACGGCGGTTGCGGCGGTGTCTGGGACTACGGCCCGCTGGGCGCTGAGCTGAAGCGTAATCTGCGCACCGCTTGGTGGAATGCCATGACCCGTGATCGTGAAGACGTGCTGGGCCTGGATGCCAGCATCCTCATGAACCCAGCCATCTGGAAGGCTAGCGGCCACGTCGAGACCTTTGCCGATCTCATGCGTGAGTGCTCGCTGACCAATAAACGCGTGCGTGCTGACCATGTCGATCCTCAGGACGGCGTGATCATGAACTACACGGGTGCTGAAGCGGCCACTGGCTGGAAGCTGGATCGCGTGATCTCCGTGCTCATGAAAAAGGGCGAGCACATCGAAAGCTTCCGCAAGCGTGTCCGCCTACTCATCGCCTCCAATGCCGGTGAAGCAGCGGGCAAGCCAGAAGAAATCGTCCTTCTTGGTGAAGCGAAAGCGGACGCTGTCGAAGGCAGCATCGATTACCATCCAGAGACAGGCGGTGCCCTAGGCCCAGCGCGTCCCTTCAATCTGATGCTCAAGACCTACCTCGGCCCTACCGCGACTGAGGACGATGTCACTTACTTGCGCCCCGAAACCGCGCAGGCGATTTTTGCCCAATTCAAGAACGTCTTTGATGCCAGCCGCGTGAAGGTTCCCTTTGGCATCTGCCAGATCGGTAAGGCCTTCCGTAATGAAGTGACGCCAAAGAACTTCACCTTCCGCAGTCGTGAGTTCGAGCAAATTGAACTCGAGTTTTTCATCAAGCCGGATGAAGCCATCGAAATCATCAGTGGCGAAGTCGCCGCCTGGTCAGAAGGCGCGGATCTGAGTGAGCCGCAAGCCAACTGGGGCTGGGATCTCTGGCACCGCTACTGGGTGGATCAGCGCACCAAGTTCTATGAAGGCATTGGCCTCGGCGGCGTGTTGGAATACTACTGGCAGACGCCTGAAGATCTGGCGCACTATGCCCGCGCTTGTGTGGACATCCTTTGCAATTTCCCCTTTGGCACCGAAGAGCTTGAAGGCATCGCCGCGCGTGGCTCATTTGATTTAACCGCTCATCAAAATGCTAGCGGTAAGAGTCAGGAAGTCTTCGACGAAGAACTGAAGGTCGCCGCAGCCAAGCTGACCGACGAACAAAAAGAAGCAATGATCCAGAAGCGCCTCGCTGCCGAGCAGTCGAAGGTCAAAGGAGCACCCATGGCAGAAGCTGATGTGCGTGCCTGGTTTGAGCGTCTCTTCAAAGGCAACTACGTTCCCCACGTGATCGAGCCCAGCGCCGGCCTCGATCGCATGGCGCTGGCGATCATTGCCAATGCCTATGAGGAAACGGAAAAGACCGATGAAAAGGGCAAGAAAGAGGTCATCACCGTGCTGAAACTGCATCCGCGAGTGGCTCCGATCAAAGTCGGCGTCTTCCCGCTGCTGAAGAATAAACCCGAACTCGTCGCCAAAGCGCGTGAGGTCTATGCCCTCCTGAAGCGTCACATGAACGTCTTCTATGATGAAACCGCCAGCATCGGTCGCCGCTATGCCCGTCAGGACGAAGTCGGCACGCCTTTCGGCATCACCATCGACTTTGACACCCTCGGTGAAAAAGGCCCCGAACTTCTAGACACCGTTACCCTCCGTCACCGCGACGGCGGCGAGCAAGAGCGCGTGAAGATCAGCGATCTGCTCTGGAAGCTGCTGGCTGAAGTGTCGTAAGCTCTGAAGGAAGGCGGATGGTCCGATAAAATCCAGTCATGCCTCTGGGTGTGATTGATGTGATGTGAGCATGGGTCGGGCTTTCAGCCCTCGACTTGGATTTCTCTGTTGTTTCTCTCGGTTCCTGGGCCGCTGGCCCAGGCTGAGATGGGTCGCGCCTTTGGCGCACGAGGTCCCCAGTCAACATTACTCTCCACTGAGAAACGCATCTCCTGCTTCAATGGCGACGGCGCAAATGCCTGCCCTCTTCAGCGCCAAAGGCGCGAACAATACCAGCCTGGGCCAACGGCCCAGGCTGAGCCACCCGATCGGAAAAATCAGGTGAAGGGCTGAAAGCCCGCCCCATGGTCTTGTAGCCATGCCACAGTCCCTGAGTCTCGTCATCGTCCATCTTGTTTTCAGCACCAAGGACCGTCTTCCGCGCTTCGATGCACCACTGCGTCCTCCTCTCCACGCCTATCTGGCGGAGGTGGCACGGAATGCGGGTTGTGAAGCTTATCGAGTCGGTGGCGTGGCCGATCATGTGCATCTCGCCATTCGTCTTTCTCGCACGCTGACGATTGCCGAACTGGTCGAAACCCTCAAGACCTCGTCGTCAAAATGGCTGAAGACACAATCCGCTGGATTGAGTGACTTTTCCTGGCAGCGCGGCTATGGATGCTTCTCGGTGGCTCCGGCAGATCTGATGGCCCTCACCACCTACATTGATGATCAGGAGGAGCATCACCGAGCACGCACCTTTCAGGAGGAGTATCGGATGTTTCTGAAAAAGTACGGCGTAACTTATGACGAGGCCTATGTGTGGGATTGAGGCGCGGATAGCATGGGTCGGGCCTTCAGCCCTCTGCCGGCGGCTTCCCATGGGTTTGCCGCGTTCCTGGGCCGTTGGCCAAGGCTGGAATGAGCCGCGCCTTTGGCGCTCAAGACACACAGACACTGTGACCCGCCGCCACCGCGACAGCGACGACTTGCTCTGGAAAGTTGCTGCCGCAAGTGTCATAGTAGAACTCGTGAGATTTCTCATTGAGAGAAGCACTTCCAATCCTTCTGCGCTGGCCAGTGTGTCTCACTCAATATCCATGGTAAAGATGCCGCTGTTTCATTCCTTCTCCAGGATGACCCCCATATCTAGATCGACGCCAGCGTAAAAAGGAACGATACAAAAGTGCCCGTTAATGGTGATGATTCTTGGCTCCTCCAAGCCTGTATTACTCAGCGTGAGACCCCAATCGCGGTTGCTCCACTTGCCGGATGTTACCGCAAAAAGTCCGCGAGCCTCGAAAGTGCCATCGGCATTCAGTTTGAGGCTTTGGTCTCCCTTGGAATAGACTCCGATCAGTTGCTCTCTGGACTTGATCGGGGGATTAAGATCCTCGCCTCCGAGAAAGATCTCAGTGAGGACGTTCCAAAATATTGGCAGTGCAAGCAAAGCCGCTATGCCCACGGTTAAGCTGATCTTCCTGAAACGAATGAGCCGATACACCGCATATGGGACGACTATCAGACTCGTCAACAAGACGAGTGCTGCTCCAAGGAAGATGGGAATGCCGTAGGGACTAAAAAGGGTCAAAGCGAAATATGGGATGGAAGGTGATTTCAATTATCTGCCGAACAACTCATTCCATTGCCGCCAAACACGAACGCACATAGTGTAGGGCGTATTATTGTGGTCAATCGACTCATCCACGCCTTCATCGATCCTAATGCCACGCTGTCTCATCTTGTAGATGATTTCAAGGCGGCGCTCCTCGTTGGAATGAACCCTCGGAAAAATCTGGTCTAGCCGATCAAACTCTGCTCTCCAGTCGCGAATGGTAGAGTCCGATGTGAAGGTGCGAAGGACTGCTTTGCCAAAAGGTGGCCCCATGACAAATAGAACCACCGCTGCCAAAAGGTAGATAGCTGACTTCAAAATGGAACGTCGTCGATTAGTCATAACTCACCCCCGGACCAAACAATACCCGAAGTCCATATCCCAGCCAGTATCCGTCTTGGTCACAGGGATGGCAGGGGCGAGGTGATAAAGAAGACGGCGACCGTCAGCGGGATTCTCGGAGGTGATGACGAGGCCGGCTCCGCGTAGGGAGACGAGGTGCTTCAGGGTAGCGTCGAGGCGCTTACCGACATTGCCTGCTAGGGTGGTGGCGGTGTGACCTTTCCCTGGTGCGAGAATTTGCAGAATCCTCCGGCGGGTGGGGTCGCCTAGGGTGGCATAGATGGTGTCGGCAGGGATGACCTGCGGCGGCGGAGCAGGAATTGTTGGCAGAGGTGCGGGTGTGCTCATCAAAGCATTTTACCAAGGAAACCAGGCGCCTGACAAGTCTAAAGACTCCGCAATCGGGGTGGCGGAGACTGGGTACACTCGCCAGCGCTCCGCAATCGGGATGGTGGAGTCTCGGCGCACTCGTCTGCACTCCGCAATCGGGGCAGGTGAGACTTCCAACACGCGGCAGCGCTCCGCAGTTGGGGCAGGTGACACTTCCAACACGCGGCAGCGCTCCGCAGTTGGGGCAGGTGAGTCTTCCAACACGCGGCAGCGCTCCGCAGTTGGGGCAGGTGAGTCTTCCAACACGCGGCAGCGCTCCGCAGTTGGGGCGGGGGAGACTCGGTTAGGGAGGCGGCGTTAGAACTTTGCACACCTTTCTTTGAGCGTTACCACACCGAAGCAAAGAAGTGCAGGCACAAAAAAGCCCGCTGGATTGCTGTCCGGCGGGCCTTTGGAATTGAAAAAAGAGACGGCTTATTTGGCTGGCTTCCAGGCTTTCACGAAGTCCATGCACTGGGTGATTTCTGGCACGCTGGTTTCCCAGTTGTGCTCGTATTCACAATGCAGTGGGCCGGGATAACCTTGAGCGTGGTATTCGGCGAGGATGTCGGCGATGCCGCTCTTGCCTTGACCAAAGGGGAGGTCATGGGCTTTCACATTGCCGAACTCGTTGAGGTCTTTCATGTGGCTGTCAAAGATGCGGCCTTTGAGGATCTTGATGCAATCGACTGGGTTCAATCCACTGCGGACCCAGTGACCGACATCAGCGCAGGAACCGAGACGTGGGTCGCGATCTTTCACGAGGCCGAGCACGTAGTTCGGGTCCCAGAAGAGGTAGCCGCGGTCGAGTGGTTTTTTGGGATGGTTATGGATGGCCATCTTGATGTCGAACTCTTTGACCAGAGCTTCGATGCCGTCCATGCCAGCCACGTCTGGCTCAGAGATGACAATGCCGATGCCCATGGTCTTGCAGAACTCAAACACTTTGCGATCACCCGCAGCGTCTTTGCCGAGTTTGATGACGCCGTAACCGACTGCGGTGAGTCCCTTCTCGGTCAGCTTGGCTTTCACGGCGTCGATCATCTCAGGCGTGGCATTATGATCCCATTTTGCATCGGGTTTCTCGGCTGAGAATTTTTGACCAGGATAGAACTCGATGGTCTTTCCTCCCGCAGTAGCGGTTTTTTCAATGGCTTCAAACACCGTGTAAAGGCGGAAGCTGTAGGCCTGGCAACCAGCAAAGAATTCGCCGACTTTGGCGGTTTCTGGAATAGGAGCAGCGAAGGTCGTCGCGGCGAGAAGTGATAGGAGGAGAAGGGTTTTCTTCATGGGTAGAGTGAAACGAGAAAGATGATGCAATCCTTACAGATCAAGATTGTCGAGAAAACTCTGCACACGGCGTTCATGCCAGGGCTGCAGGCCGGCATTGAAGTCTAAAAATCCAACGTGACCTCCATTCGCTGGTGCCTCTAAATGAAAGAGGGTGCTGCTTTCGGCCAATGCTTCAGGAAACGACGGCGCGGCAAGCAAAGGATCATTGCGCGCATTCAGCAGAAGTGCCGGCACCTGAATCTGCTGGAGATACGGCAAGGAACTGGCCCGCGCCCAGTAATCTGCGGCGTCTGCAAAGCCATGCACGGGAGCCGTGATACGCTCATCAAACTCGCGGATCGTCTGCACGGCGGCCACACCATCGCGGCCAGCTAGACGCTCCCGCAGCTCAGGGAAGCGCCGAGCTTTCAGCAGCGTTTTGGCTTTCATCGTTCTGAGAAAGCGCTGCAAATAGAGACGGTTTTTGGGATCGACATCCAGCACCTGCGCGCTAGAAGCCAAATCGACGGGCGCTGAAATGGCGATGGACGCACAAATAGCTGAGTGTGTGGGAGACTCGCCTGCATATTTGAGCGTGATGTTTCCGCCGAGACTGAAGCCGACGAGGGCAATTTTTTGATAACTCTGGGCTGCATGGCCGACGATCGTGCGTAGATCACCCGACTCTCCGCTGTGATAGGAGCGCATGAGTCGGTTCTCGATCCCGCCACAGCTGCGATAATTCCATGCCAGCACATCCCAGCCTGCCCGATGCAAAGTATCAGCCATGCCGCGTATGTAGATGGCACCGGCAGAGCCCTCTAATCCATGGGAAAGGATGACTAACCGAGGATGCCTATTTTGCCGCCAGCTAAGGTCTAAAAAGTCGCCATCAGGCAATTCCAGGCGCTCTTGTCCCTGCCAAGACTTAAAGCGACGCGGCAACACCACTGGCAGGATAGTCTGCCGGTGACCACCCTCCAGCAAAGGAGGGGAAAAAAAGCTGGAGGTGACGATTGGCATGGGCCAAACGAATCAAAAGACAAAGATGTCACTTAAGCTAGAAGCTTTTTCGGTTGAGTTAAGGCCAATCCGCAGCCAGCCATGCAGCCAGTGATTCTCGTATTAACAGCAGGCTTCGGAGACGGACACAATACAGCAGCAGCTTCAACCGCGGCAGCTTTGAGACAACTCTGTCCAGGTGAGGAGGTGCTGGTCTCTGATCTGATCTGTGAGGTTCAGCCAAGCCTCACCACCGTGCTGAAGGCGCTCTATCAATTTGCGATCACTCATTTTCCCAGTGGCTGGCGCTTTGTGTATCGCCTGCTAGAAAAGTCCGACATGGATCCAGCCAAGAGCGCCTGGCTCATCCCACTGGTGAAAGGCCTGCGGCATCAGCTAGAAACGCTGAAGCCACGCGTCATAGTCAGCACTTACCCACTTTATGCAGGTCTGCTGAATGCCCTGAGAAAACAAATGCCTGTACCAAAGCTGGTCACCGTCATCACAGACTCCACCAGCGTTCATCCGATTTGGCTTTCTCAACCAAGTGATCTTTATTGCGTGGCAGACATCGAGACGGATGAGGTCATCCGCCTCATGGGAGTGCCGCTGGAGAAAACACGAATCACTGGTTTTCCTGTCAGTCTTCAGTTTACAGAGGTGCTGCCAGATGGAGCGCTGAACACGGATCATCAGCGCATCCTATATCTGCCATCCACTCCTGGACGTCATGTGGCAGCTACGCTTGCTTCCCTGCGCCCGCTGCTTCTTGCAGGGGCTAGACTGACTTTGCCGGTCGGCAAACATCGATCGCGCCTGTTTCACATTTTACGTGAGTTCACGGATTCATTACCCCCTGAGGCAGTGGACATCATCGGGTGGACCACCCGCATTCCCGAACTACTGCGCACCCATGACGTGGTCATCTGCAAAGCTGGCGGGGCCATTTTACACGAAGTCATGGCCGCACGAATCCCAGCGGTGATCGACTACGTCGTGCCTGGCCAAGAAGAAGGCAACGCCAATTACCTGCTTTCCCGCCACTGTGCGCTGCAAAGTAAAACTGCGCAGGGAACAGGCGAGGCAGTGGCCCAGATCTTGGCAGAACAAAGCAAGCTAGGACAGAAGATGCGCACCCACATGCTACCCATCAGCATTCCAGATGCGGCCATGCGCACGGCTCAGGAAGTGCTCACATGTTGTCGTTAAGCCCTGCAACAATCCTCAGGGCTTCTCCTTCTTTTTGAAGAGATTCTTGAAGAAATTCGGCTTCGATTTCTTGTCCCCTGCAGGCACTGTGGATGAATTGGGCGCTGTCGGGTTATTGCCTTCTCCAACCGGAATCGGTGCAAATCGGCCACCGTTCGTCGCACCATTGGTATTGGCAGACTGGGTGAAATCTACAGACTGAGGTCGGATGGTCGGTGACGAGGCATTCAAATTGATCACCTTAGGTTTTAGCGCTTTACCGGCACTGTCGTATTCATGGAGCACCTGCTGAAACACTTCCCCGTTGAGATTCATCAGACGGTCTTCTTTCCGCCGCCCAAAATCATCATAAAGAGATTGGCAACGTGCAACGAGATTGCCGCGACCATCATAAACGTTGCCTTGAAGGGGCTCCCCTTTCTCATTGAGCAGAAATACCTTTTTCACCATAGCCACACCTGCGGTGTTATACGTGGTTTCGACCATTTCACGTGTGCTAGGATCACTCACGGACTCCGTGCGAGACTTGTCATCGTGATAAATAGTGCGCCCATAAATCATGGGCTGGCTCTGGGCGCTTGCGATTCCCCCAAGGAAAAGCCAAGAGAGAGCAAAAATGAAAGCGTAGTTTTTCATGGTCGAAGGAGATATTCTAGACAGGTTAAGCGACTCCTGTCAGATAGACAATCCTGATTTCCAGCCAATGATCCCTTCCCTTCCCCCACAACCGACTCAAGCAGACTGGTCTGAATTCCTCAGTAACGTCGCCGCTGCCTTCGACTGCATCACCGCAACGCTGCATCGCCTGGACCCATCTGATCAGCATCTAAAAATAGTGGCCTACCAGGGAATACCACCTCAGATCATGCCAATGATCCAGTCCATCCCCGTCGGCAAGGGAATCGCTGGAGCTGCGGCAGAGCGGCTAGCGCCTGTCGAACTCTGCAATTTACAGACTGACACCAGCGGCGTGGCTAAGCCTGATGCTAAGCAAACTCAAGTTCAAGGCAGCCTAGCCGTGCCCGTGATGGACGGCGACAGGCTTTGTGGGACGCTTGGTATTGGCAAGATTGTTCCCTATGAGTTCAGCGGAGCAGAAAAGACTAAGCTGATGGGCATCGCAGCAGATGTGGCCGCACGACTGCTTTCAGCTGCCTGATTTTTGCCCAAACAAAGGATTTCACAACGCGCCGGGAGTTTGATACTCTAAAACATATCATGAAATCTTCCTTCATCGTTTTAGCTGGGGTGGTTGGCCTATTCAGCATCACCCCAGTCTCGGCACAGCTCAGCGTGCGGCGGCCTACTTCGAAGCTTCTCGTCGAAGCTGGTACCGTTCACGTAGAAGACATGCTGACGCGGCCAGTGATGCTGAAAATTCTCGTCGATACCCCGATCTATGCCAACTCTACAATGGATCGTGCCACTGGATCCATGGCTCCTGGCACGCTTGTCAAACTGGTCGGCTTTTCAGACACTGCTTACCGCGTCCGTGGCCGCGCCCGCCATGGTGACACTTCTGGGTGGGTGCGCATGGCTGATGTCCTTTCACCTGATCCGAACCTGCTACCAAACCTCAAAAAAATGCACGAGCGCCAGACGCAGGTCGAGGCGCTCATCACCGAGCATCAGATTGCTCTAGGAATGACGAGCGAAGAGGTGATCGCCTCCATGGGCAAACCAAGTCGCAAAACCAGTAAACTCAGCGCTGCGGGCAAAGACGAAAAATTTGAGTATATCGTCTATGAACGCATACCGCAGTATAACACCAGTTTTGATGCCTTTGGCAGGCCCATTCAAACGGTGACTTATCTGAAAGTCGAAACCGGTAGCCTCAGCGTGAACTTCAAAAACAGCATCGTTGATACCATCGAAGAAACCAAAGGTAACCCACTCGGTAGCGGTGGAGTCAAAATCGTCCCTGGACCGATGATCTTCAATTATTGAGCCTCATTTCCCAGGTGGTTTTGGGGTCACCGTATAGCGGCTAGGATTCGCCTTGTAGGTTTCCATGCAGTCAACGCAGCAGAAGGCAACGGTTCCGGCATCTGTAAAGACGCGATAGATGATGCGGACGGTGGTGCCATCCACAGGGCATTTTTCATTGATGGCAGGCCCCCCTTTGGCAAAGACGGTGCCGACGCTAACGATGGCTAATAACAAGGCTGGTATGAGAGCTTTCATAGGTTTGGATTGGTTTACCGCTTCTCATGATGAAAGGCGGTCTATCTCCAAAACGAACAACCCTCTAGTTTCCTAGAGGGTTGCCAAAAGCTGCTCACTGTTGCGCAAAGGATGCGCAGGCTAGGCGATCAAAAGGGAATATCGTCACCTTCCATACCATCTGTGATGGGGCCTTCGCCAAAGTCATCTTCATGGGCAGGTGCCGGACGCTGCGGTTGGGCTTGAGGGCGTTGCTGTGGAGCAGGACGCTGGTAACCGCCGCCTCCTCCGCCACCACCCATTGGGCGTCTTTGCTGAGGAGCCGGTGCTGGCGCGCTGTAGCCGCCTTCGATAGGAGCCTCCACCACCGCCGCCGCCAGCTGCACCTTTGCTGTCGAGGAACTGCATGTTTTCACAAACGATGCGGATTTTACTGCGCTTTTGACCTGAAGCCTTGTCCTCCCAAGTATCCATTTGCAGACGACCTTCGATGAATACGGCACGTCCTTTTGCAAGGTACTGCCCAGCAAGCTCGGCCTGCTTATTCCAAAGGACGATATCGAGATAGGTCACTTCTTCCTGACGTTCACCACTATCGGTGACGTATCGACGGTTGACCGCTATGGCCATATCACAGACCGCGCTACCCTTTGGCGTATAACGCACTTCGGGGTCTCGGGTGAGATTGCCAATGATCATGACTTTATTGAGGGAGGCCATAGACCTCACCTTAGCCAGTGCACGTGTCAGGCAGCAACCATTTTGTCACGAGAGTGCATAATCCGAGGAAAAAAGAACCTCTGGGTGGTTCAAAAATGCAAGAACTGTGATTTTGCCGTAGTCCTCTGAAAAAAAGCTGCTAGCATTCACATTCCTACCCCACGCCGCTGTGGTGAAATGGTAAACACAGCAGACTTAAAATCTGCTGGGATAACATCCCTTGCCGGTTCGAGTCCGGCCAGCGGCACCACAGGAAACCCATTTAAATCAAGGGTTCTAGTGACAATTTCTTTTATCAAGAGATTCGAAATCCATCTGCCCAAATGTTAAAGTCTGACTTTGAGATCTTCTGCTGCTGCCATCTCGCGCTGCCGAGTATCGAAGGTCAGGAAGGTATCGGCATCCAGTTCCATCGCAGAGGCCACGTGTAGCACGGCCATGGCTCCGAAAGTGGCTGAAACCGTATGATAAAGGCTCAAGCGGGTTGCTTGAGGAAAAAGACGCTTGGTTGGAACACTCTGACAGATACACAAGCCTTCCAGCAAGCCGCGCTTGATACCATCCAGAGCCGAGAGCGCTTCTGCGGGGGAGCATTTTCCAGCAATGGGAAAACCACGAATGCTATTCTGAACTTCAAACAACACCAACGGCGTGATGAATACGGCTGTCATGGAATGCCTCTTCCACCAACGCCACACGCTACCGTTGAACTCATCATTCACAAAAGCTGAGATGACGAAAGAGGTGTCGGCAAAGCCTTTCACTTGGCGTGGCCGCGACTACGAAGAAGTTCACCCACAGCGTCAAAGGTAGGCTGTCTAGGCTTCACCATGAATTCACGGGCAAACTTAGCAACGAGTGCCTTTCGGTCCGCTGGGTTAGCGGGTGCAGTAGCGGCTTTAGCAACACGCAGGCTTTTGGCTATTGATTTCATGCCACTAAAGCTACTGCATTTCCTTCCACATCGCAAGACTCTGCACGTGAAACAAGTTAGGCATCCATCCCGCGCGGTTCAGATTTATTGACCGTATCTGCCCTTCCGTGGGCTGGTCATCCACTGCCAAGCATGCTGGAGATGGCTTCTGGGGTCCTTGTATTGGGCTTCCCAGCCTAGCACGGCTTTGGCTTTAGCAGGATCACAGATGAGCTCTGGTGGATCGCCTGCACGACGCGGGCCATAGGTCACGGGGATATTCTTCCCTGTCACAGACTCTGCGGTTTGAAGGATCTCTTTCACGCTGAAACCACGCCCAGTGCCAAGATTGACGGGTGTCGTTTCACCGCCATCACGAAGATAACCCAGCGCTTTGGCATGGGCGCTGGCCAGATCACAGACATGAATGTAATCACGAATGCAGGTGCCATCAGGCGTGGGATAATCGGTGCCAAAGACGCTGATCTCTGGGATCTCCCCCGTGGCTGCCATCAGGATTCGTGGAATCAGGTGTGTCTCAGGATCATGATCCTCACCGATTTCGCCACTCGGATCACAGCCGCTGGCATTGAAATAGCGGAGGAAGACACATTTTAATCCCCAGGCATGATCACAGTCACGCAAGACGCGCTCCAGCATCCATTTAGACGCACCATAGGGATTCACGGGAGCCTGCGGATGATCCTCATTCATCGGCACATAGACAGGGTTGCCATACGTTGCGCAGGTCGAGGAAAAGATGAAGCGCTTACAACCGTGGCGCTGCATGGCCTCCAGCAAGATCAATGGAGCCGCGAGGTTGTTGCGGTAGTACTTGAGAGGATCGGTTACAGATTCGCCCACATAAGCAAAGGCAGCGAAGTGGAGCACGGCCTCAGGTTGATGCTCGGTAAACAGAGCTTCGATTAATGCGGTATCGCTCATATCACCTTCGATGAATGAAACGCGATCCATCGGCAGTGCTTCGCGATGTCCAAAAACAAGGCTATCTAGAACCACGATCTTTTCCCCCAACTCCAGCAAATGCCGAACAGTATGAGAGCCGATGTAGCCTGCGCCACCAGTAACAAGTAATGTGCCTTTTTGAGCCATTCCTAACTTTAGCGCAGGGAGTAGGCATTTGGCAATCAACGGATTTCAGATCGCAACTTAGACGCCCTCTGGCTGCCGTTTCTTTTCCGCTTTGTTCTTCATGCGCACATTCAGCATCTCGACAAAAACCGAGAAGGCCATGGCAAAATAAACAAAACCTTTCTCAAAATGAACATGAAAGCCCTCAGCAATGAGCGTCGTGCCAATGAGCAGTAGAAAAGATAGTGCCAATACTTTAACCGTGGGGTGCCGGCTAATGAAGTCACTGACGGAACCAGCAAAGATCATCATGAAACCCACAGCGATCATGACAGCGATGATCATGATGCTGACCTGCTCCACCATGCCCACCGCTGTGATCACTGAGTCCAGGGAAAAGACGATATCCAGCAAGGCGATCTGAAGCAGAATAGCTCCGAGCGCAGCTTTAGCCTTTCCTGAATCATGCGCTTCTTCATCCATCCCCTCAATTTTATGATGGAGTTCTTTGGTGCTTTTCCAAATCAGAAACAGACCACCCAAGATTAGAATCAAATCTTTTCCTGAGATCTCATGGCCCAAAAGTGCAAAAAGCGGCTCTTTCAGCTGCATGACCCAGGTGATGCTCAGCAGCAGCAAAATCCGAGTGATCATGGCAAAAGCAAGACCTAGAAAGCGCGTCCGCGGACGATCCTCCACAGGCACTTTATCGACCAGAATAGAAATGAAAACGATGTTATCGATCCCGAGCACGATCTCCATGACCGTGAGCGTCAGCAGGGCCACCCATGCCTCTGGAGCAGTGATCCAAGAGAAATCGAAGGCATTAACAGCAAGAAGCGGGATAAAATCGGTCATGAGCGTCGGAGAGTAGTACAGGATTATCGTCTGACAAGGCAGACTGGATTCTCAATTGAATCGCCCTTTGTAACTTTGACGGCTACTTTTCAAAAACCCGATGAAGCTCGATGCTTTGAAATAGGACCCATCATCCTTCCAAATACAATAGAGACACCCGCACGAGGTACAGATGTCTCTTTTAATCCTTCATTTTTGATACTGCAGGTGGTGTGTGCCCGTTCCGCCAGTGATGCTCGGTTCGAAATAACAGGCTGTCTTTCGATCAATCCGCTGGTGTGCCGCCAGCAGGAGCACCTTTTTCCACGAGCTTAGCCTTCACAGCTTCCTCAATTTCAGCGTAGAGAGCATTGTCCAGCTTGAGCGCTTCCTTGGCGGCATCGCGTCCTTGAGCAAGTTGGCTGCCTTTGTAGCTGATCCAGGAACCACGCTTTTGGAGAACTTCATATTCCATGGCCAAATCAAGCATAGAGCCGACATTGGAAATGCCTTCGTTATACATGATATCGAACTCGGCTTCGGTATAAGGTGGGGCGAGTTTGTTTTTCACGACCTTCACTTTCGTGCGGTTGCCTGTGACGGTTCCGTCGCTGCTCTTGATGGCACCGATACGGCGGATGTCGACACGGACACTTGCGTAGAATTTAAGGGCCTTACCGCCAGGGGTGGTTTCAGGATTGCCAAACATGACGCCGATTTTTTCGCGGATCTGATTGGTGAAGATAACGCAAGTGCGGGCTTTGCTGATGATCGCCGTTAGCTTTCTCAAAGCAGCGCTCATGAGGCGTGCTTGAGCACCCACGGTGCTATCACCGATTTCACCTTCTAACTCTTGCCTCGTGACGAGAGCGGCGACTGAGTCGATAACGATGACATCTAGTGCATTGGAGCGGACGAGAGTTTCGCAAATGCGCAGAGCTTCTTCTCCAGAGCCTGGTTGCGAGACAAGCAGTTCGTCCATTTTCACTCCGAGACGACGCGCATAATTGGAGTCCAAGGCGTGCTCGACGTCGATGAAGGCTGCTAAGCCTCCCGTTTTTTGAGCTTGGGCGATAACCGTCAGCGTGAGAGTTGTTTTACCCGAAGATTCTGGGCCGTAAATCTCGACGACACGACCACGGGCGAAGCCGCCAACGCCAAGGGCCTGATCAATCAGAATATTGCCCGTAGGAATAACGACAACATCAACCTTTTGATCACCAACCATCCGTAGGATTGAAC
>JAPLUM010000456.1 GCA_026397605.1 Verrucomicrobiota bacterium
GGCAAGGACTTCGCGTCCTCCTCTGAACATGCGGATAGGCTTCACACGAAGCAGCCCGCGACTCAAATGCAGCCAGCACACCACGCCTTTTTCAATCAGTCGTGCTGCGCGTTCAACCTGCTTGCGCAAGTCGGGCCGCAGCCATAAAGTCTCGGCTAACTTCAGCATCTCCCATCACCTCATGAGTCGAAGTTTGATCTGTATACTGATGCTCATTTTGTTTACCCCAGTCTTTGGGCGATTGGTGAAAACATGGACACACGACGAACTCACCAAGGCTGCGGATGCGATTGTAGTGATTGAAGCTGTTTCCACCAAGAAGTCTGATATTGCCCCTCCATTTGCATCGAAGGATTTACCCAAGGAGAACTACCAGGCATGGATAACCACGTTCAAAGTCCTCACATCATTCAAGGGTGCAGCGACCATTGACGAGCCTCTTCAGATTCTTCACTTCACCTACTCAGACAAGGTGAATGGTGTGACTAACGGTGCCTGTTTCGTGAAGTTTGCCATTGGGCCTCTTGAACGATCAACGACGACGACTGAGAACGGTGTCGGCAAGGGCACTCAAACCAGTTACAAGCTATATCCGGTTTGGCTGGCCTATCTGAAGCATCGCGAAGATGGGCGATTCGAGCCAGCCACCGATCACTATGATGCCGCACCATCATTTATGGAACTAGATAGAATGGAGACAGCGTTCAGATGAACCGTTTCACACAAACCAAGGGCGAACAACTTTGCAGCATCCTGTGTCAACCATAAGCCAATCCAGATGGTTTCGAGTAGCTAGGCGGATCGTGCTCGCATTGGCGCTAGGCATCGCAGTTCTTTTTACTGCTTTCGTCTGGTGGCGATTTCATCCCGCAGACTCGAGTCCCGTCGTTGGCCCAGCGGGACCGAAGAACCGAGCATTTATCGAGAACCGAAGCTTTCAGGATATGTGTTTTGTGCTGTGCGTCTCAGATTGGCCACATACGTTCCGAGAACCAATCTCAGTCGCCCCCGTATTGCATTCTGAGGGTTCTGATTCACGGGTGTTCTGGAGTGCAGACGGCAGCGTTGTCGCAGTTCGTGACCCGCGTGGGTACATTGCGACATACGACTACACTTCACATGATCTCATTCGTTATGACACGGATCGCATGCACGCACTTATCGAGTCGCGAGGCGGCCTCGGGCCTGAGCAGCAGGGCTACTCGGACGGCAAAGAATCCTACGGCCGTTGACGCATCCAACCCAATGGCGAGCGGATGTGGGCAACGGCTCCAATGGCAACTATCCTGTCATCAACGCCACCCGCCCGCCATCGCCTCACCTAGGACGGCGATGATGACAGGTCCCATTTGCTACTAGCCAAACCTCCAAGCTTCCCCCATCGGACTGCCACGGAAGTCCGTGAATCCTTTGTGGACAATTTCAGGGGGCTGTGAAACCATTCAATCTTGTTGTCGGCCAGTGCCGCAGGCAGTGTCTCCATCTCTATCCCCGCCGTGTCAGTCGCCGAATCTAGTCTTTCATGCTCTTCTGCCGTCGAGGCCGAGTTGAGGGAGGTCTTTCTCAAAACCCTGCAATGCATGATCCTCTCCCGCACGCTGGAGGAGAAGCTGGGTAGCCTTTACCGCGCTGGCGGTCGCATCGTCGGCGGGGTGTACCTGGGACGTGGCCAGGAGGCATTCAGCGCGGCCGCAGGGATCCATCTGCGCTGGGAAAAAGATGTCTATGGCCCGCTGATTCGGGATCAAGCGGGCCGAATTGCCTACGGTGAACCTGTTTTGGATACCATGCGCACGTATTTAGGTGTCGTGACCGGGCCGATGCGCGGCAGAGATGGGAACATCCATCGTGGTCAGCCCCAAAAGGGTTATATGGCCATGATTTCGCATCTCGGCAGCCTGCTTTCTGTGGTGTCGGGCGCTTTGTTTGCTCGCCGCTTACTCGGCACCTTAGGCGATACCGTTGGCGCTACCAGCATTGGTGATGGCGGCACTTCGACAGGAGCTTTTCATGAGGGGCTAAATATGGCCGCAGTGGAGAAGCTGCCTCTGGTGGTCAGCGTTGCGAACAACCAGTTTGCCTACTCGACGCCGACTTCCCGTCAGTATGCTTGTGAAAATCTCGTGGATCGCGCTGTCGGTTACGGTGTGGAAGGCTACTCCGTAGATGGCACCGACCTACTGGCCTGCCTGAAGGTATTTGGCACCGCCTTTGAGCGCGCACGGGCTGGGCACGGCCCGCAGATGGTGGTGGGTCGGCTGCTGCGTCTAGGGGGTCATGGGGAGCATGATGATGCCTCCTACATCCCTGATGTGAAGAAGCATGAGCATGAGGGGCGAGACTGTCTGCAAGTGGCACAGAAGCAGGCTCTGGATCTTGGTTGGGCCACACAAGCTGAACTGGATGAGTGGCTAAAGAATGCCCGCCGTGAGGTGGATAAGGCCCAAGCTCAAGCAAGCAAGGAGCCAACGCCAGATCCATATCGGGAAAGCTGGCATGCTCTTTCCACCCAAAGTCTTTCGGAGGGCATGGGACAATGAGCATCACCTATCTTGAAGCGATCCGCGAGGCCCAGTTTGAGGCGCTTCAGCAAAATCCAAATGTCTTTCTCTACGGGCAGGACATCAGCACCTTTGGCGGCGCGTTTAAGGCTACGAAGAATCTAAGTCGCGAGTTCCCAGGTCGGGTCTTTGATTCTCCGATCAGCGAGGATGCCATGATCGGCATGGCT
>JAPLUM010000061.1 GCA_026397605.1 Verrucomicrobiota bacterium
CCCCAAAGGGCAATACGTGGTGGATGCACGTTATCGTCTTGCCTTTATCAAGTTCCAAGCTCGGGAGATCGAAGATGCCATGGAAGATCTGCAAGGCATCGCCAAGGATGCTCCAAATGATCCTAACATCGGACAGGTGTACTCTTTGCTGGGCGACGGTTACAATCAGATGCCAGACTCTCCGAACTTAAAAGAAGGTGAGCAGACAAACGCTGAGAAAGCCCTCGAAAACTTTGCGCTCGCTGTCGATAAAGCTAAATCAGATGACGTCCAAAAGTACGCTATGGATCAGGCCACCGACCTCTATGCTTCCATGGGCAAGTGGAAGGAAATCGGGGATATGTGGTCGAAATACCTCACCACTCACAAAGACAATGAAGAGCAAGAGCTCAAAGCTGTGCTGTGGATTTCCCGCGCTCGTGTTAAAGAGAACAAACCAGACGAGGCTAAAAAACTTCTCTCAGATGCCATCAAGCCAAAAATTCCGAATCCAGCCAACGAACAGGTCGAAGGTCTGATTCAGCAGTTAGTGACTCTGATGACCCCTAAGCGCCGCGCCCGCCCCGCGGCAGCGGTTCCAGCTGCACCTGCTCCAACGACCGCTCCTGCTGAAGGTGAGGCCGCTCCAAAAGCCGCACCTGCCGAGGCGACGCCTCCGCCGGCCCCAATCGTAACTTTCGAAGAAGTAGAAAAGCAGCTGGAGACTCTGCTTACACCTCCAGAAGCTGCCATGAATGGAACAGCTCAGATGCGTATCCTTTTTGCCAAAGCTTGGCTGGCTAAGACCATGCGGGAGCCCACCAAGGCCGACAAATTCTTCACCATCATCATTGAAGTGGCCAAGCCTGACGACCTTAGCCCGATGCTCTTGGCGACCGTCGGTGACAATGCTCGCAAAAAGGGAGATCTAGATAAGGCCGCAGGCTGCTACAATCGTCTGAACGACTTCTTTAAAGACACCGAATATGCCGACGGCGCTTCTGTAGGCCTCGCTGAAATTGCTTTTGAAAAAGGCGAAAACGATAAAGCTCTGGAGCTCTTTACCAAGGCCATCGAAGGATATGAAGGCAGTTCCCGCCTCTTGGATGCAACTCTTGGAAAAGCCAAGACCCTCTACAAGCTGAAGAAGTTCCCAGAGGCTAAAAAGCTCTACGAAGACATCTTGAACACCAAAGAATGGCGCGGTGAAGCCCACGCCACCTCTCTCTTCATGCAGGGTGAGATGGAGTACGACCAGAAGAAGTGGGGACAAGCCATCCCATTCTATCAGCGCGTCTTCATCGCTCACCAAAAATGGAAGCCAATCATGGCCAAAGCTTATCTCCAATGCGCCAAAGCCTTCATTCAGCTCAATCGCCCGGGTGAACCGCCGGAACGCATGAATTCAGACCGTGAAGCAGCCAAAATTCTTTTGATTGAAATGACCAAGCGTGAAGATCTCAAAACTCTTCCTGAGATGAAGCTGGCCCAAACAGAACTTAGCAAACTGTAACCTTTTTAACTCAGACAATGTCACGTTTCGTTCTCACGCTACTCGCCGCTACAGGTCTCATGGCCGGTGTAGCAAAAGCGCAGTTCATCATTCTCAAAGACGGCAGCCGGATTCCCCAATCTGAGTTCACCGTCGAAGGGGATAAAATCATCCGCACGATCCTTTTGGGGGAAAATAAAACTGCAACAACGCAACTGCCCAAGCAGAACATTGCCTCTCTAGATTGGGTTGACGTGGTGGAACTTACAGAAGCCCGTGGCCTGCTCACGGAAGGTAAGACAGAGGAAGCTGTCGCTGTGCTGGCCAAAGCCAAAGAATTCTTTGCTGCCTTTGAGACCTTCCCCGGCAACCCCTATGCAGAGGTTTTCTTCACCTATGTCGAGACTCTCAGCCAAGCCGGAAAGTTTGAGGAGACGATCAAGCTCATTCCTCAGCTCAAGATCCTGAAGCTCACGGATACCCAAAAGATGAAGCTGCGTATCATCCAGCTGGACATCGACCGTCAGACTTCCTCTGAGTATTCCTCCATTTTAGCGGATGCCGAAAGCATCCTATCTGAAACGGACGATTCCGGCGTTGGCGCTGCCATCTGGACCATCATTGCAGATATTCATGCCCGTAAGAAAGAGTGGGAAAAGGCCCTCATGGCCTACCTGCGTATCCCAGTCTTTTATGGCACCCAACTACAGCGTGTCCCTGATGCAGAGTTGAAGGCCGGCCAGATGCTAGCTAAAATGAAGCGTTTTACAGATGCGCAGGCCGTTTTTAAGCGCATTGAGGAAACTTATCCAGGCTCTGCCATAGCGCAGGCTGCCGCTAAAGAATTGGCTCCGATCAACGGAATGCCGAATGAACCCGAAGAAGAACCCGCCGAAACCGCTGCTAAAGAAGCTAAACCCGCCGACGCTGCCCCTGCCAAATAAAATCTCCTTTTCTCAAACATCCCAAGCCCCAAAAGCCACTATGCAATACCGCACCTCCGCCACCCTGATCCAGACCTTTGTCCGCGCCTTCGCTTGCGCCATGCTTCTGTTTGGAAACCTCGCCATCGTTTCACCTATCTTTGGTGAAGAAGCTCCCGCTGCTGGCGGGGAAGCTGCCGCCGTCGTTAAGCATGAGCATACACTTATGGATCGCTTTGTTGAAGGCGGCTGGGTTATGTATCCCATTACCCTTTGCTCCGTCATCTTGATCTGGCTGACTGTGGATCTTTGGATGCGCACGGCTTTCAAAAAAATGGCCCCAGAAGCTCAAGTTTCCCAAGTGCAAGATCTCTTCCGCGCTGGTGACTACGTCGGTGCTTATCAGTTCTGTAAAAACAGTAACTCACCTTATTGTGACGTCGCTCGCGTCGCACTCAGTTTTGTGGGTGATGGCGAAGACGCTGTCGATAACGCCCTGTTCACAGAGCTGAACAAGGTCAACTCCACGATCACCACTCGCATTAACTACCTCTCCGTTATTGGGGTTTGCACACCGATGATCGGTCTGACTGGAACAGTGACGGGGATGATGAGCGCCTTCGCCACGCTCGGCAGCAGCGGCGTGGGTGATCCTTCCAAGCTCTCTGGAGCCATCGGTGAGGTTCTCATCGCGACAGCTTCAGGTCTCTTCATTGCTGTTCCTGCATTCATGCTTTTCTATATTTTGCGCAACCGACTCCAGGTTTCTATAAGCGGTCTTCAGGACGTGATCGGCTCCCTTTTCCGTAAGATGCCTTACATCCATTTGAAAGACGCCCATGTCGGTGAAGAAGAGTTCTTTGCCGCAGTGCCAAACTGGGTGAACGGTGGTGAAGCAGCAGCTGCATAAGCTTGATCTGTTCCCTATAAACCTAATTTCATTAACCCCTAAACTAACACCACTATGGGCGGAGGAGGCGGCGGCGGAGACGGCGAACCGGAGTTTCAAATTGCTCCAATGATTGATGTGCTTTTGGTGCTGCTCATTTTCTTTATGAGCATCACCTCGGCACAGGTGCTGAGGATTGATAAAGATATCAAATTACCCATCGCAGCAGACGCGAAGAAGAAGGAAGGTAAGAACACTATGTTCGAAGCTGCCCTGAACGTGCGCTGGTTGGCGAGTAAGCAAGAATCGAAAATTAAGCTCGATGACCGCGAGCTTGGTAACGAGGAGATTATCGAACAACTCACTCAGCGCAAAAATAACAACCCCACTTATCGGGTCATCATCCGCGGAGATCGCGATGTGCCTGCGGTGGAAATTCAGAAGGTCATGGCCTTGATAGCCCAGTCGGGGATCGACGACATTTCATTCTCAGCACTTAACAAAGACTAACCCTACATGAGCCACGGTAAAAAAGAGCCTCGTAGCATTAAAGAAGAGACGGCCGTCATGGGCTTTCAGATCGCGCCCATGATTGACGTTGTTTTCGTCATCATGCTTTTTTTCATGGTCATGGCCGGAGCCGTGAAGGTTGAGCGCGAGCTGAAAACCCAGCTGCCCGGGATTGGCACGCCGGCTCTCAGCGATGAGCAGACGCCTCCAGACGAAATTACCATCACGGTAGAAGAGTCCGGCGTCGTCACCCTCAATGAGGAAGAGTTTGATACGCCAGATAACAAATCACTACCAAACTTCACGGCCACTCTCATGCGCCTGAAGCAGGAAGCTGATTCACGTACCGCCAAGGTGATGGTCACCATTCAAGCTGAGGAGCAAGCCCGCTATGAGCGCGTCATTGACGTTCTCAATGCCATGGCCAAAGCCCGTCTCAGCAACGTGACTTTCACCGTTGGTAGCGAAGAGTTTTAAACCATCCCATCTTCCAAATTCAAATCAAAAGCCCAAGACGAAAGTCTTGGGCTTTTGATTTGATAGGGGATAAGCCAGTTGGATTTTCTGAATCAGGTGGCAAGGCAGTCGTCCCAATCAGCGCCACGAAGTTAACGACCAAGCGTAGATGATTTTTTTCTTTGTTCGAGACTCGGACTCTTGGTCAAGAATTGGCGCATCTTGCGAGAAATGCCGCGTGCCTGCGTTTCTCATTGGCCATGAAACGCATTCTACCCTTCCTGCTTTTGCTGACTGCCACCTTGAGTCATGCTGGCGAGCCGCTTCTGACTGACGACTTTTCCCAAGCTGAGAATCCTGCACGCAAGGCCCTTCGCGGAGCTTGGAGTATTGCAGATGGTGCCGCCACCTGCGCTCAGGATGACGAGCTTTATCAAAAGCACAAAAACCACGGACCGATCCTCATTTATGACCTCAAGTATGAAGATGCGGTTATTGAGTTCGCCTTCAAACCAGACGCCGCCACGAAGAATCTCGTCTTCACAGCCAATGGCGCGGATGGTCATATCTTTCGCATCATCATTGGGGTGAAAAACACCTCCGTCCGTGCTTTCCCAGCAGATGCAAAAGACCACGCCTCTATCGCTCTCGCCACTTTGCCTGAGCTAAAACTCGTCCCTGGTGAATGGACTCCCGTGCGCGTCGAGCTGCGTGGTCCAAATGCTTCGGTGAAAGTCGGTAACTTCACTGGCAGCTATGAGCACGCCTCGCTCACACGTGGTAAGACCAACCTCACCGTCGGGTTCTCGTTTGGTACTCTCAGTGTCAAAAACCTCGCCGTAATCAAGCCTTAAGCCACATTCCACCTCATGCTCCGCACTCTATTTTTTCTCGCTGCGCTGAGCTCACCACTCATCGCAGCAACGCCACCGAATGTCATCTTTCTGCTAGCGGACGACCTCGGGCAGCGTGATCTCGCCTGCTATGGCAGCA
>JAPLUM010000432.1 GCA_026397605.1 Verrucomicrobiota bacterium
CTCAATGGCACAGACGGTGGGCGCATGCTCGCGGATCACTTCCACAAGTTGCTCTCGAATCGCCACGAGGCAGCCTGAGTGCAGCAGTTTGGCAGGGTTCGAGATCACGCCATAGGCAATGGCGGACAGGTCACGCCCCGATTTTTCTAAAATGGCCCAGCCAGTGTTCCTCAGCGCTGGATCGATGGCTAGCACACGCTCAATGCTAGCGGCTTTGATAGCCTGCGTCGGCTGGTTAGCGCGGGGTGCCTTGGCCTTGCTGGCTAAGATGGCGGCTAGCTGGCTGGCGGTGACGCGGGCCATGAGGATTACCAGCCCTTCCTTTTCTTGGGGCGGCGGCTCCAGCTTTCGCCAAAATTAAATAGCTTATCCAGTGAGATGGCGCCTGATCCGAAAAGCAGCAGGGTGAAGGAAACAAACAGGTAAAGCCAAGCTGCCTCCGTGTAGATCGATCCCGTTTGAGGGGATAAAATCAAAAAGCCAATGAGAACGGGCATTAAAACCACCGCGAACAAGCGAGTCAAAAAGCCCGTGATCCAGCTCAGAGCCACAACAGCCACAACGAGGGCCACGGCTGGCGCCACGAACTGAGGGTAGGGGATACCGGCATCGTTAAAATTCTTCACCCAGTCCCAACTCTGCTCTTTCCAGAGTAACTGATAGGCACCCACGGCGGCCGTCCATCCATGTCGAGTCATCAGCATGACTCCAGCGCCGATCCGCAGGACAGAGATAGTTTTGAAAAGGCTGCCCAAAGGGCTGTGATTGGCAGCTGGATTACCGCCTACGTAGTCGATCATGAGAAGCGAAATTAAATGTCTGGGGACAGTTCGATGATGTCGCCCGGCTCGGGTTCATCGCGGTCGGCTTCGTCCAGTGTGGAGAAGTAGCGGCGTACACCTTCGCGGATGAGATAGACACCGTGATGTGTGGACCCCAGTTTACGCCCACCCGCCACCGTGACCGCTTGTTTGATCGTCATGTCATCCCAGGCCGGGATGAACTCATCTTTGATCACGTCACCATTGATCGAGACGACCGGCGTATCCTCCACGGAAATGATGTGGACCGTTACTGGTCGTGTGAGCCTCATCCCGATGCGAAAGGCCGTAGCGATTGCTTTGACCGCCTGCGGTAGCGTGCCACCACCGACCTTGGCGCTACCAATCTGCCCAAAATCCACCACTCCCGAAGTATCCACCATGACAACCTGATTGTAGATCCGGTCAGGCGACCGCGATCCCTCATAAACATGAATTCTCAAAGTGTGACCAAAACCGAGCACTCCCCGCGCATTGAACGGTACCTGAGGATCATCCGAAGCTGCTTTATCACGGTCTGGCATCCCCGGGATGACTCGGGTAATCTTCTTCAGTGTCGCAAACTTCGGCAATGCCGGCAGCGATGGCATGGAGGGCATCGACAACTTCGGCAGGTCAGGCGTAAAACGCTTCACAGTGGCGCAGGCAGACAGACCGAAGGCAACCGCCAACAAAGACAGCGTAGATTTAGAAAAACAGTTCATGAAATGAAAAACAGGCTCACATGATGAACGCCGCAAGCACTCCTGACAAGGCCAACGTCATAAGAGTTGCAGCCACGAGGAAAATTGAAACGCTAAAACCCCTGACTGCGCCCAGAACGAAGAACCAAGAACCAAGAACGAAGAACTCAGAACGCCCCCTTTCGCTCCCCATCTCCCCATCTCCCCATCCTCTCCACCCTTTCAGCCTTTCAGCCTTTCAGCTTTTCAGCTTTTCAGCTTTTCAGCAGTTGACCCCGCCCCTCCCTCCGACTAGTCTCGCCCCGTTAACTCTGGAGCGATGTGCTCTGAGGCCTAATGTCCACCCACCGATCTGCGGAAATGCGCCACGCCAGCAACCTGACTGCGCCAAATGCTTTGACTGGACCTGCGATTCTATCGCCGGGACGCCTCACCGTGCCTGATTTCTGTCACGCGAACACCGGACCCACTGGGTCCCACCCCAGACTTAGCGGCACCCGATGGGACTGCGACGAGCCGCCTCTGCGGCCCGTCATACGGTCCGTCACTCAGGATGTGACCTGTTGTCCATCCTCGGCACCGACCCCTAGCACGCTCCCTTGCGTGGTGCCTCCAACCCCAAAGACACCTAGAACGAACGACCCATGTCAGACACAAACACCCAGCAGCAAGGCAACCGCCGCCGCAATCGCCGCCCAGGCGGAAACAACAAGAGCGGCGGCTATTCCGGCGGCCGCACATCCACCCCGCGTGGCGGAGTCCCCCAGCAGACCGGCTTTCAGAAATTCCTGAGCGCCGTCACCTTCGGACTTCTCGGAAAACCTGCCACCCTCCCTCAGGCTCAGCGCAGCGCTCCCCCAGCAGCTTCTGAGCGTGGCCCCCGCCCGCCTCGTGACCGCGACTCCTCCTCCCGTCCACCGCGTGAGCCCCGTGAACCCCGCGGCCCACGTCGTGAAAACACCCCCGTCGATCCAGCGACCATTGACACAGATCGCCTCTACATTGGCAATCTTTCCTACGACGCCTCTGAGAGTGATCTCTTTGAGCTCTTCAATGGCGTCGGTGGCGTGCGTAATGCTGAAGTCGTGGTGAACAACCGCACTCAGCGCTCCAAAGGCTTTGCCTTTGTCACCAT
>JAPLUM010000352.1 GCA_026397605.1 Verrucomicrobiota bacterium
GTGGCAAGATCGGTGTCAGCATTCACTTTGCACTGGCCTTTGCCATCGTAGCCAAAGGCAGCGGTCTTGATGACGCAGGGACGACCTAGCTCAGCAACGGCCTGCTCCAGTTGGGCTAAATTTTCAATGATGCGGAATTCAGCGCAGGCAATGCCTTGGTCACGGAGAAAGAGTTTTTCCCGCTCTCGATGCTGTGTCGTGTGAATGGCTTTTCGGCTCGGACGCAGGGGTTTTACGGCCTCGACGGCTTGCAGACAGGCATCGGGTATGTTTTCAAATTCCGCGGTGACGACATCTACTTTGGAGAGGAACCGTGCCAGGGCTGATTTGTCATCATAGCCTGCATTGATCTCAAAATTGGCAAATTGCCCCGCTGGGCAGCCTGGTTTTTCATCGGTGAAGATGGCCACGCGATAGCCCGCACGTCGAGCTTCCATGGCAAGCATTCGGCCGAGCTGGCCGCCGCCGAGAATGCCGATGGTGGATGGGGGAAGGAAAGGGGATTGGGGCATAGAGGGACTCTTGAAACTCAATCTTCGGTCTGGTTTAGAGGTGGCATTGGCTCGTCGTTTGTTTTTGGAGCCGATTTTCTTCGGGTAAAATAATAGATGAGGCCAAAAGCGATCACGATCGGTGCGAGAACGATGAAAATGAGCACAGAAATGATCAGTAGCTCTGGCAGACCAAGGGGGCCAAAGCCCGCGATGAGTGGGGTGAGCGAAATCATGATGGGTGCTAATTAAACCGTCTTTTCTAATTCCTTCTGTGACTCCAGCACCTTGGCCGTTTGTCGTTCGCGAAAGGCTTTCAGTTTCGCTGCTAGTTCTTGGTTTTCATTGGCCAGCATGGAGACGGCAAAGAGACCGGCATTCGTGGCGCCAGCATTGCCGATGGCAAAGGTGGCCACGGGGACTCCGCCGGGCATTTGCACGATGGAATAAAGGCTGTCCATACCACTTAGCGCTCGACTTTGCACTGGCACGCCGAGCACGGGTAGCGTGGTCATACTGGCGGTCATGCCCGGTAGGTGGGCGGCTCCGCCTGCGCCGGCGATTACGCATTTGAGGCCGCGTGACTCGGCGCTGGTGGCATAATCATAGAGGAGCTGGGGCGTGCGGTGGGCGCTGACGACCTGCTTTTCATAGGGCACGCCGAAGTCTTCCAGGATTTGGGCTGCGTTTTGCATGGTGGGCCAGTCGGAGCTAGAGCCCATGATGATACCGACGAGAGGGGAACTCATATTTGCTCAACTAGCGCGGAGACTTCCTGTGTGCAACCAGCGCTTACGGTTTGCATCTGTGCACCTGTCTTGCCATCGTAATACCGCATGAATTTTCGCGAAAAACTGGAACAACGAATCGCTACTACCCAATCCAACCTCTGCGTCGGCCTAGATATCCGTGCTGAAGCCGCCGACGAGGCGACGAAGCAGCTCATTATCCGTGTGATCGAAGAGACGCTGCCCTATGCGGCTGCTTTCAAGCCCAATTCGGCCTACTTTGAGGCTCTCGGCTGGCGTGGAATGCGGATGCTCAGTGAGATTTTAAACGTGATCCCTTCCGATGTGCCAATCGTGCTGGATGTGAAGCGCGGCGATATTGGGGAAACCCAGGGTTATTATGCCAAAGCGGCCTTTGATGAGCTTGGCGTGGATTCTGTGACCCTGAATCCCTACATGGGTCGGGATACGCTGGAGCCTTTTCTCAAATATGCCGACAAAGGTCTCTACCTGCTCGGTGTGACCTCGAATCCAGGAGCCATAGACATCGAACTGCAAAAAACTGGCGACCGCTATGTGTATGAGATCGTCGCTGAAATGACGCAGGCCAGTCCGCAGGTCGGTCTGGTGATCGGGCTGACCAATGCTGCAGAAGAGGTGCTTTCCCGCACACCTGACGTCCCCTTGCTCATTCCT
>JAPLUM010000598.1 GCA_026397605.1 Verrucomicrobiota bacterium
GCCACGATAGACAGGTTCGGCCAGGGTTTGGGGATCAATGCGGGAAGGGGAGGTGATGTTCATCGTGAAACCTCAGGCATGGCGCGTTATGGCCACATTTCAATTTTCAGTTTCACTTTTCCACATCTGCTGATCGAAAAGCGATCAGCCTCTGGCCGCGAGCTTGAGCTTAAACTTCTCCACAGCGCTTTTGATCAGCGGGTCATTTTGAAATTCCTCGCTGATTTCAGAGGCACTCGGCGGCGATGGCAGATCTTCGGAGTTAGGCGCAGGCTCCGGCGCTGGCTTTGCCGATGCAGCCACGGTTGGGCTTGGCGCAGCTGTCGGTTTAGCCGGCGGCGATGGATCGCCTAAATCAAAGTGAAGCTCGGTGACAGCAGGTGGCTTCAAAGATGGATCCAGAGAGAACTCAAACCTGAATGGACTGCCAAGCAGTTCAGCTGCGATACCTTCGAGAAAAACACGCTGATTATCCCGATTCAGACTGTCCTTAGCATGGGCTTCGGTGGTCGGGAAGCCAACCTTCACCGTGCCACGGGAGATCGACAACACAGTTCCTAACTGCACCCAACTCGCAATCAGGCCTCGGCGCTCCTGGACAATTTGAAGTAATGCAGGCCAGAATTCTTCCTCTGAAACCGTCGGTGCTGCTGCTTCGACTGGTTCTACGATAGGCTCGGGAACCTGGACTGGGGCCTCAACAGGAGCTTGGGGCAGGGGACGGGCTTCTTCTGCTGGGGGCTCTGCCCGCGCTGGAGCCGCTGGTGCTGGTGCAGGACGCAAGTCCACAGGAGCAGTTTCACGGACAACCGACGCTACCGCAGGAGCAGCGACCGCTATGGGAGCTTCGATCCGCTGGGCGCTCACACGTTCAGCCGGCGCTGGTCTGGCAGCTCGCGTGCTGGTAATTGGCGCGCGAGCCGTGGGTTTTGGCAAGGTGCCGCCACCGTCAAGAGCTTCGATCACGTCACTTAAGCTGACTTCATTGAAATTCTGCACGGCTTGGATCACACCTAGCTCAAAATGCAGTCGCTTGTTCGTGGCCCAGCGCATGCGTGCATCCACCTCAGCCAACCCATCGACGACACGGAGAAGTTGCTCCGTCGTGGCCATCTGACTCTGCTCGCTGACCTGCGCAGCGATCTCAGGCTCTAGGTCCTCTGCGCCAGCCTGCGGGTCAGCTTGACTGACGAGCAAGGTGCGGAAATGCTGAATGAGATCCGTCAGCAGCTTACCCAGATCTTTGCCTGCTTCGCTCGTTTCATGGACGAGTTGGAGAGCGCCCACAGTGCTGCTTTCCAGGATGCGATAAGCCATCTCGGAGACCGTTTGGACTGAAGTGAACCCGAAAATCTCCAGGACATCCTCCTCGCGGATCTTGTTACCACAAAACGCCACGAGCTGATCAAGCATAGACTGAGCATCGCGCATCCCACCATCAGCACCCTTACCAATCGCAAAAGCGGCTTTTTCGTCCAGATCCACACCTTCTAGCTTCGCAATGTGGAGGAGATGATTGGCAATGATCGTCAGCGGGATACGCCGCAGGTCAAAGCGTTGGCAACGGCTGATGATGGTCGGGAGGATTTTATTCGCCTCAGTCGTCGCAAAGATGAATTTAACATGCGGAGGTGGCTCTTCCAGAGTCTTCAGCAGCGCATTGAAGGCGGCCGTGGACAGCATGTGCACCTCATCAATGTAGTAGATTTTGTAGCGGCATTTAGACGGGGCGTATTTCACGCTTTCCCGCAGGTCGCGGACCTGATCCACGCCGTTATTACTCGCTCCGTCGATCTCGAGAACATCTAGGCTATTCCCCTCTGCAATCTCTTTGCAAATCGGGTCCTCAAAATCAAACTCGATGCTGGGACCATTTGGGCAATTCAGCGCCATGGCAAAGATACGCGCCGTGGAAGTTTTCCCCGTTCCACGAGGACCGACGAAAAGGTAAGCATGAGCCAACCGATTCTGCGCGATGGCATTCCTCAGTGTACGGACGACATGCTCCTGGCCGAGAACATCGGCAAAGGTTTTGGGGCGATACTTGCGGGCGAAGACCTGATAACTCACACCCCGATGCTAGCGTGCCCCGCGGAGGAGGCGAGGAGATTTTTAGTGTTCACCTCAAGAATCAGGACAACGTGCCGGCGGGGTGCTTACAGGGTAGGGCTGTTGGTCCTCCAACAGCCGTCAGCGATCCCACCCATCGCCTTCGAATATCCAATGATTGGCAAATCACACTCAGCCTCCGACGCCCGGCGCTTGGGGGACCAAGCGCCCTACCTTCCGCGCATCCCGCCTCATCCAAGCTACCCTTCACCCAGGGCTTTTGGCCACTGCTATAGGTCTTCTTGGTTACGTGCTGGTTCGTGTTGTTATGGCTGTAGTCGGCTGTCACTCCGGTGGTAATATCATGCTCACTGGTGCGATTGCCAATCGAATCGTACCCCCAACGCCCATCCTTCACCACGGCACTGTCGCTGGTTTGTTTTAAGGTGGCGCTGACCAACTGATGAGCGGCATCATGACCGAGATCGTATTTCGTCTCACGGTCCGCCGTGCTGCCCAGTTTCCGCTGCCAGGTGGCCATGTCTTGCCTGCTGTTCCAAGTGTGTAATCAAAAACTGATTCTGACCTGCCAATCAGATTTCTTAACCGCTAATGGGCGCTAAAAGACGCTGATAAAAGCCCCCAGCAGCTTTGTATTCTGGTTCTGAGATTAGCGTGACTAAGCACCTATTAGCGGTTAAAATAAGCCTTTTACAGCATTGAATGAGGCAACCGAGCTAGCTACATAACACCTGAGCTACCTGCAAAACCCACTTCCTTCTCGTTCTGGCGAACGAGCCTACGAGGCGAGATGTAGGCGCATTCGCCAGAATGCGAGGTTTTGCAAGAGGCTCACCTTATTGATCTTTTACCACGCCGTTGCCGCCGCTGCTGGTTTCAGTATGCGTTTCAGTGTAATTTAGACTTCCTTCAATTCTTTGACTTCTTCTCCGCCAAGAACAGCAGAAGTGCAAAAAAACCACTTAGAGCCCCCAGGAAATGCCATAAAGAAACAGAATTGAACGACCTTCCGTTGTAATAATCGATGAAAATGGCAATCAAAGCAGTTACCGCAATACATGCATTGATTGATTTTAAGATGTTAATCATTATGGTTTTTTATTAAAGTTTACGCGAATGGATATCCTGGTGGCATTAAGGGCTCATCAGGCGGCTCTCTCATTTTTGGCTTCTCCGTTGGAGGTGGTGATTTTGGTGTTGGTGGAACATAAGGGAAACCGGGCCATTCGGGTGGCGTGCTACAATCTGGGTTAAGCGCCTCCTCAGCTGCTCCTATTAAGAATCCAATACCAGCTGTAGCTCCCAGTGCGGCAGCTACCCCCTGTCCGCCTGGAATAATAGCGGCGACTCCAGCAGCTGCTCCCATGACTCCCGACCAAAACATCATCCCCCGGCCCCAAGCGCTTAAACCTAGAACATCAATTTCAACAAGCGCCTGATTCCCCACATAAGCATACAGATTGATCCCTCCATCTTCAGCAATCGGATCGCGGCTGATCCACCGGCCAAGGCCGGTGTTGTAAGCGCGATATGGGGCTAGCCACATTCCACTCCAAGCGTGGCGGATGTGTCCGGTGTAGCCTTGCATCACCAGCGTCTCCGCTGCGGTGCTGCCATCCAATACATTGCGTTTGCCCCACAAATCGTAATCGTACCGAGCAGCCAGAGTGGCCGTCGTCGGATTACCGCTGGTGCCATCGAATTGCATGACCTCGCGGATGCTGCCTAGATGGTCGCTGGTGTAGGCGTAGCGGGTGCCGCCGTTGGCGACATCAACATGGCCGCCGGAGTAGAACCGGCGTAGAACGGTCGTGTTGTTCGCGGCGCGTTCTTCGAGAAGGCTCAGGCCATGGTAAAGGTAGCGCAGCTCGCTGGTCACACTGCCGCTTTCCTTTTCCACCACTCGCACTCGGCGGTCGCTGCCGTCATACGTAAACTCGGTGCGATGCGTGCCGGTGACGATGGCGGTCAGGCGATTGCGCAGGTCCCATTCAAAGATGCTTGTGCCATCGCCTAGCAGATTGCCTTCGCTGTCGTGGGTGTAGGTGAAGGTGGCGTCGGGAGTCGCACCACTGCCAGAGTTCAGTTGCCAGTTTTCAGAGGTGATATTGCCGCTGGCATCTTTGGCCGTGATCGTTGTGGTGCGGCTTGGCGCTTGTCCTTCAAAACTGCCATCTCCCTTCACGGCCACGGGGCCGGAGCCGAGATTGACATGACCCGCCTCATCCAAGCTGCCCTTCACCCAGGGCTTTTGGCTGCTGCTGTAGGTCTTCTTGGTCACGAGCTGGTTCGTGGCGTTATGGCTGTAGTCGATAGTCACTCCGGTGCTAAGATCATGCTCGCTCGTCCGATTGCCAATCGAATCGTAACCCCAACGCTCATCTTTCACCACGGCGCTGTTGCTGGTTTGTTTCAGCGTGGCGCTGACCAACTGATGAGCGGCATCATGACCGAGATCGTACTTCGTCTCACGGTCCGCTGTGCTGCCCAGCTTCCGCTGCCAGGTTGCCATGTCCTGACGACTGTTCCAAGTGTAATCGAATTGACTCACCACGGCGTTGCCGCCGCTGCTACTCGTTTCATGCTTGATCTGGGCCAGTTTAAACAAATCAGCCGCCGCTGTAAAGCTGATCTGCCAAGCGCCCCACCCAGCCCGTGCCGCTGCTGCCCTGCGGGAAGCAGGTCTGCCACTGCATGATCTGGTCATTGTGGCTTTGCAGGTTCTTCGGTCGCTTCAGAAGCTGCGCCCGTGCCTGCGCTGGCGTTAGCGGCTCAATCAGATTGCTCTGACAAAAATAGCCCATGGTTCAAAATACGCTGGTGGTTGAAACCGCCCGCCTGCGCCGCCGCAGGCCAAGGAAAGCTGCACCCACACCGATCAGCAGCATCCCCGAAGGCTCGGGAACAGGCTGCACACTCATCTGGAGGTCGTAGCTGGAATATTGGTTGAGAAAAGCACCGGGATCGTTGGCATCAAGGACGGCATCAGCACCGAACTCCAGGCGAAAAACAGCAGAGTTGAAGCTACCCGTGTAACTCCCGCCTGTGCTGCCAAAAAAGGTGTCCCAATCCGCTAGATATTGGTTCACCAACTGGCCGTCGATGACCTGCGCAAAAAGCTTGGTCTGAGCACGCCCGAAAAAGGGATCGTAGGGCTCATTGCCCGTGAACTGCGAGCTGAGCGCGCTTTGCAGATTGATGGTGAACGGCGTGTCGATGAAAAAAGACAAATTAGCGCTCACAATCGTCGTCTGGGAGATCGTGGGAAACGAACTTCCAGGATTCCCCAGGCCGGCGTTGATGGTGCCTTGCGCTGATCCATTCAAATCCCAGCTCAAGGCATTAAAAGTGTGGTCTGCGAAAAGCACCGTGCTTCCACTGCTGCCCTGGCCTGGATTGGGAAGGCTGCTACTCCCGTTGGTAATGCCTGTCACGCCCAGGTCGTAACTGCCTGTCCAGACATCACTTGCAAAAGTGGTTGTGGTTCCGGCTGTATAAGCAATCTGAGACGACGCCGTCTGACTAACACTAAACAACGATAGCGTCTGCCCTTGGAGCTGACTGCAAACAGTGCCCGATACTGTTAAAATCAGGATTAGAAGTGTGTATCTCATCGCAAAAATAGGTTTTCAAAGATTAAAGCATCAAGTTGTTCGCATACTGCTGGCCTATCGGAAGCGTAGCAAATCCACCCCAATTCGGCAGTACCTGTCTCCAAGGGCTAGTATCCTGTGAATCACTCCACCCACTTCCGCCAGTCCCAACCAGCAGCCATTTGCCCAGGCGCTGCATGTACTGGTCCACCGCCAGCGTCGGCACAAAGACTCCGTTGCCATACAGGTCTGCGGAGAGTGTTTCGTTGTCCGCCTTGCGCAGCATCGCCGGGTACTGGCCGTAGATGTCCCCGCCATTGACCGCGCCACCCATGACGATCTGGTTCCCGCCCCAGGCGTGGTCCGTGCCGTCCCCATTGGGCACCAGCGCACGCCCAAAATCACTGGCCGTAAAGGCCGTCACATCATTGAGCGCTCCCTGCGCCTCCATCTGCGCATAAAACTCTGCCAGCGCCCCATCCAGCAAATTCATAAAGTCAAAGTGCGTGCTGCCGGTGCCATTGTGGTGGTCCCAGCCGCCCAGGGTCAGAAAGAACACCTGCCGCCGCGGCCCCGTGTAGCTGGCTCCGCCATTGGTGGCGGCGGTGCGGAAGGCTTTGATGATGTGCGCCACCCGCCGCATCTTCCCCACCATGTTATGCGTGTTGGACACGCTTAGGATCGGGCTGGGCACGGCCACAGCGTTGAGCTTGTCTTGGTACTCCTCATTGGCCTGTAGGCCCTCCAGCACGCTACGCGCATAGGCACGGGTCAGGATGTTGGTCTGCGCAGACCCATCTAGCTGCCCCTGTAGAATAGCCTGCAGTGCCTCCCTTCCTTTGACATAGCGATCAGCGCTCGGACCTACCGGCGCAGACATCGCATTCACAAAGCCGGAGCTAGAGCCGTCCGTATGGTGCTGGTAGCGGCTGCCCGTGAGCGCTGGGGACACGCCGTCCAGGGAGATCATGTTAAAGAGGTGCTCCGCCTTATTCCCACTGCTGTAAAGCTGATCCGCCAGCCGCCCGACCCAGCCCGTGCCGCTGCTGCCCTGCGGGAAGCAGGTCTGCCACTGCATGATCTGGTCATTGTGGGAGCCCACGTTCTTTGGCCACCGGTTCAAAAACGCCCGCGCATCCGCCACCGTCAGCGGCTCCACCAGCGTGCCCACGTTCGTAGCAAAGGCGGCGTGGCGGCCCGCCGGGGTAAAGCTGCCGCCCGGGCCGGTGTAGGGCGTGCCATTGAAGATGGCCTGGAGCCGC
>JAPLUM010000360.1 GCA_026397605.1 Verrucomicrobiota bacterium
GATCATACCACTGCTGCCACCTGAGCCACCAGTGACGAGCACGTCGGGCACAACGCGTAGATTTTTTTCAGCAATGATCTGGAAGAGTTGCATCAGCGCATAGGTATCCTGACCGACCGCGTGAATACCTGCGCTATGAGCTTCTGCTTTCGCCTGACCAGTCGCACGTATGGCATCAGCATCACCATTGGCACGTAGGCGTGTACTCGTGGCCTCACCCTCACTCTTTTTCACGGACGAGCTGGCATGAAGTTCCGCGATACGCACACCTTCTTCGGCTCCGACGATCTCGTTTTGAATATCAGCCAAGGATGTTTGACGCACCAGCTGCTGGCGCTGCTTCTCTGCAGCCTCTTGCATCTCATATGTCTTACGCTGTTCTTCAGCGAGCTTGCGATCCGTTTGCGTCTTCATGAGGGACTCAGGCGGTGTGATGTCGCCAATCAGCGTATCAATAGCCTCAACGTCATACTCACGGAGAGCCGTGGCGATATGGGAAGCAGCCTCATGCTGGCGCTCACTACGGGCACTGAGGAAGTCGAGCACGGTGTAATCCTGCGCGCTATTGCGGAAATAGTTCCCCACAATAGGCTGCAAGACATGGTCGATCAGGTTTTGCAAGGAACCAGCACGACTGATGACTTTGGGTGCCTCATTGGCACCAATATGAATGATCTGAGAAACATCCAGATTAAAGGCGAAACCGTCTCGTGAACGAACTGTGATAGAGCTGAGTTTCTCATCAAAATGATGGGATTCCGTGCGGCTAGCCCAGTTAAGCACGATATTCGTCGTAGGCACCAATTCCACGCGTTGAATCCGCAGATTGATTGGATGCTTGCCGGGCAGAAGGGGCTTTACCCACACCCCCTTATGACCGACTTCGACCAGGTCGCCGTGCTTGAATTCAGGGCCACTGACGTCTTCATGAATTTTGCCAACATAAGAAATCACGACACCGACATGTCCAATGGGGATCTCGATCATCTCAGTCTGCTCAACATCCGCAAACCAAGGATTCAGGTTCCATTGACCACTCAGCAGAATTTGCTCCTGCAGACCACGGCTACCTCCAGCATTCAAGAAAGCCTGCGCATCTTGGAAGTTATTGTGTCCAGGAATCATGGCACCAGCCATCTCTCCTTGCTCAATCGGAACACCGTCCATGGTGGTCACAATCCCTACTCGACCAGCCGAGACGTGAAGTAGGCGTAGTTTGTTAGGTGACAAACCATGATCTTCAGCATTGCGTGAAGTGATCACCGTAAAAAGCGCCGGATTGATGCGATAGGTACCCGCAGTCAAGACACCGAGTGATTTTTAAAAGCAAAGCGCTTGATGACAACACCGACTTGGTTTTCGCCGATACTGACGAGACTGACAAAACAAAAGATGCCGATGCAAGCCAGGGTCAGAAAGACCCAGGGGTGATTCAGAATGAAATTAAAGATAGCGTTCATGATAAAATAGGAATGTTTGAATGAGTGATTTTTGGCCGCGTTGACACAGACTTCCCCTGATCCGCTGCGACCTGCGCGGAGAAGGAATGATGAACAATCGACCGGTAACTCACCGGATCACGAGAGAGACAAAATCTGCGAATCCTAAGGTGGCGTGGTCGCTCGATAAGTGTTCAGAACTTTAGACCTCAGGCAACGCGGCCAACAGGAGGAATAAGGAGGATTCATGTATGGCTACGTTATTTCGCGACTAAATCGATCCGAGCGCAGTGAGAACAGCGCCAGGCGTTAACTCGGAGCTTTTGATAAAGCCCGCCCATCAGCCACATTTCTAGCCGTCTTGCGACGCTGCGCGTGGCAGGAATCGGTGTGACCCAGATGCTATTCTGGAGCAGTAGGCCCTTGGTCATGGGACTGCCGCACTCGCGGCATGTGACGCAGGTAGAAGGATCAGGCAGGCTCCGTATGGGAGTGCTGCAGATCGCAGGTAGGTTCATGGATATGGTTTCTCTAACGACCTTTGCCGCGCGGACTCCCGCACTGCAAAAGCAGGTCTAACTGGGGAAACCATGATCCCGATGCACTCGCACCGGGCAGAGGATCGCCCTCCCAATATGGCCTACGAGGTTAGCTGTCGGACTAGGTCTTGGAAGTGACCCCTCAGACGGTTTCCCGCCCTCGTGCGCCCCATCCTAAAGTCTCTTGCGATTCTCTAGGAAGTTGGTTCCCCCGCGCCACCACTCAGGAAGGAGTGATGACCTCGGCTGCACAATTATTTACGCACGGCGAACCAACTTTGTCAAATCAAACGTCAGTGAGAAGTGCACCCGACTCGAAGAAGTTGACACTAGAAGCCGAGGTTAAGAAGCCTGAGCTTTGATTAATTCCCGCACGTATTTGCCAAGCATATCAAATTCCACGTTCAAGCGGTCACCAACTCGTTTGGCTTGTAGATTGGTCACCTGATACGTGTGCGGAATGATCCAGCAGACAACACTGTTTTTTGACACTTCCGCGGCAGTCAGAGAGATGCCATCCAGACATATCGAGCCTTTAGGAATAACCAGCCCGCGATGCTCGTCAGGAAGCTCCACCTCGAGGCGATAGTCCTGACCATGCTGACTCCAATCCAAGATGGTTAAAGTAGCATCGACATGCCCTTGGACGAGATGCCCGCCAAAGCGGGTTCCTAGCGCCATGGCGCGCTCAAGATTTACCTGACTTCCAGCAGCCAGATCTCCCAAGCTAGTAACGCGCAAAGTCTGCATGAGAAGGTCGAAACATGCAGTATCAGCATCGTGCTGAGTGACCGTTAAACAGCAGCCATTGACGGCCACGCTCTCGCCATCCGTAAGCTCAGTAGCCATAGGACCGACGTTAATTTTCAACCGTGCACTTTCTCCGCGCGGCTCTAAAGAGATGACGGTGCCGTTAGCTTCAACAAGACCAGTAAACATAGCTTTCTTTTTTAAATCCTGCCGCCATCGCTCGCAAGAGCAATACTTGGGATTATGCTTCGCGCATCAGAGTGAGATTACAGACGAATCTCGATCCAATCAGCATGAGTAGTGACATCCGTAATTTGGCGCTGAGTATGACTAAGACATGCAGGAACGATGGCAAAATCACCAGCCTGCAGCGTTTTTCCAGCCGCGCTAAGCCGACCTTGGATCATAGCAATGACAAGATGCTCACCAGGCTGCCCGAGCTGAGTTTGCTCCAAGCTGGAACGTCGAACGTCAAAGAATTCACACTGAATAAGGTTTCCTGCAGCATTTGCCTTTTGAAAAGCTGGAGCCGGGCTTGTAAAGTCGATGCATCGCAATGAAGCCTCAACATGCAATGCCCGCGGCTGGCCATCTAGACCTAATCGATTCCAATCAAAAACACGATAGGTGGTGTCACTGTTCTGCTGAATCTCGTAGATCAGCAAGCCCGCCCCGATCGCGTGGATCATCCCGCTGGGAATAAAGAGACAATCACCCGCCTGCGGTTCTAAGACCTGAACACAGTCTGCGACAGTTCCCTCAGCAATGGATTGTTTGAATAAATCTCTCGTAACACCTGGATGCAGCCCAGCATAAATCTTGGCCCCAGGCGCAGAATGGACGACGAACCACATCTCTGTCTTAGGCTCTCCTCCAAGCTCAGCGGCTAAATGAGCCGGTGGATGTACCTGGATCGAAAGATCATCACAGGCATCCAGAATCTTCATGAGTAGAGGGTAACGCAAGGCTGGATAACTGAGCAGAGTTGAGCCAAAAACAGCCTCCCGATGGTGCATCCAGAGATCATTGAGACTTACGCTATGACCATCACTAAGAGTGCAGAGACTTTGTTCGCCCGGACGATCGCTGATTTCCCAGGACTCGCCGTAAGGTGTCTGTGACTCTGGCAGAACTCGATTCAGTAGAGTCTCAAGATGGCGTCCGCCCCATACACGGGACTGGTAAAGTGGTTGAAAGGTGAGGAGCGTATTGAACATAACCGACTGAACGACTGGATTCATGAACTCGCAACTCGAAGCGTCCCCCACAAGTAGGGGTAGATGCTGTTTGCCGTAAAGAAAACTTGCTCAAAGACGTTATAATCGTTCACACTTCACATTCTATGGAAACCACCCCTGTTATTTCATCCCGTCGAGACTTCCTCAAAACCTCCACTCAAGCAGTCGCAGGACTATCGGTGCTTTCGGGTATCAAGATCCCCTATGTGCATGCGGTCGGAGATGACGTCATCAATGTGGCCCTCGTCGGCTGCGGTGGACGAGGCACAGGCGCAGCCAGTAACTCCATGGGCGTGAAACAGGGCACTCGCCTCGTTGCCATGGCAGATGTCTCTGAATCACGTCTTGAAGGAAGCTTTCAGGGACTGAGCGGCAAGCATCCAGATCGCTTCTCCGTGTCCGCTGATGCCAAATTCATTGGCTTTGATGCCTACAAGCAGGCTATCGATGTCCTAAAGCCCAATGATGTGGTGATCCTCTCTACACCGCCGGCTTTCCGCTGGGCACAGTTTAAATACGCCATCGAAAAAGGCGTGAACGTCTTCATGGAAAAACCCATCTGCGTGGACGGGCCGAGCGGTAAACGCATGCTAGCACTGGGTGAGGAGGCGAAAGCGAAAAACATGAAAGTCGGTGTCGGTCTCATGTGCCGCCACTGCCGTGTGCGTGGCGAGCTCTTCGATCGTATCCAACAGGGAGAAATCGGTGATATCATCCTCGGCCGTGCCTATCGTCTGCAAGGCCCAGTAGGCAGCTGCTTCACGCTTCCTCGCGACCCCAACACGGATAAGAGTGAGCTCCTCTGGCAGATCAAAAACTTCCATTCCTTCCTTTGGGCTTCAGGCGGTGCCTTCAGTGACTTCAATATTCATAACATTGACGAAATCTGCTGGATGAAAAACGACTTCCCAATTGAAGCCAAAGCTACAGGTGGCCGCTCAGATCGTGGCGACCACATTGACCAAAACTTTGATCATTACAGCGTCGAGTACACCTTTGCAGATGGCAGCAAGTTCTGGCTGGAAGGCCGTAACTCCATGAAGACTCATAACGAGTTCGCCAGCTACGTTCATGGCTCTAAAGGCATGGCCGTAATCTCCAGTGCTGGTCACTTCCCATCCAAGGCGATGACCTTCAAAGGTCAAAACAGGAACCCTAAAGAAATCATCTGGCGCGGACCTAAGCAGGAACCGAATCCATATGACCTGGAGTGGCAGGATCTGGTAGATGCCATCGTCAATAACAAAGCCTACAACGAAGTCGAGCGCGGCGCTAAAGCCAGCCTAGTCACCGTTATGGGTCGCATGTCCGCTCACACAGGACAACTCGTCACTTATGATCAAGTTGTGAACCATGATCACGAGTTTGCCCCGAATGTGGACAAGCTCACGCTTGATGGCCCCGCACCACTGGTGGCCGATGCTAACGGCAAATACCCGATTCCTTTTGCCGGCGCCAATGGCATGTACGAATACGTCGTGCCAAAAGCCTAAGCTCCGACTCCATCCTCAAACCACAAAAAGGGTCAGCCTCACGGTTGGCCCTTTTTGTTTAGCAGATCAGGCCGCACTCGCCGAGTGCGCTCCAAAGCTTGTTCACTGCGCCATTCAGCAATCTTACCATGATTGCCACTGAGCAGAATTTCCGGAACCTTGTGTCCCTGAAACTCGGCAGGCTTGGTGTACTGGGGAGCTTCCAGCAGACCCCTTTGGCCAAAGGACTCGTCCACCGCGCTCATGTCATCCCCAAGGACTCCAGGCAGAAGACGAACAATGGCATCCATCACAATCACCGCCGCTATGCTGCCATTGGTCAGAACGTAATCTCCAATGCTCAGTTCCTCATCGACCCAATGATCAATCACACGCTGATCCACCCCCTCATAATGACCCGAAATGAAAATCAGGTGTGCCTCTGAGCTCAAACGCTTAGCCGCCGCCTGATCAAAACGCTGACCCGCAGGCGACATCAGAATAACGCGACTATCCTCAGTATGAATCTTTTCTAATGCCGAAAATAGGGGTTCCGGCCGCAGCAACATCCCCTGCCCTCCGCCATACGGCGTGTCGTCCACCTGCTTATGCCGACCCAGACCATGCTCACGCAGATCATGCACACCGACCGTGACCGCCCCTTTATCTTGGGCACGCCCCATGATGCTGGTGCGCATCGGCACGCTCACGAGTTCAGGAAATAGGGTAATGACATCCAATTGCACCCTGGAGCTATGAGGCTAAGAAAGTGAACGTGCAAGTTGCTATCGTGGCCCCTGGATCGCCGACAGACCGAAATGGTCGATAGAAAACCTTTTTCCAGACGGCCCCCCTTGCAGATGAGTCGCAGTTTGACAGCGGCAGCGTAAAGTGGACAATGATTACATAATGGAGGAACTACCAGACATCCCGGATGAGATTAAAAAAGAGAAAGGCCTGTGGGAAAAAACCCGCAAGAGCCTGATCGAACGTCTCAATAATTGGGAAGACCAAAAAACATGGAATGAGTTTTACCAGACTTACTGGCGTCTCATCTACAGCGTGGCCACCAAGGCAGGATTAACCCGTGACGAAGCTTTCGACGTCATCCAGGAAACCACCATCGCCATTGCCCGGCAGGTTCAAAAAGGCCAATACGATCCGCGCGCAGGCTCCTTCAAAGCCTGGCTTCTTCAAATGACCCGCTGGCGAGTGCTTGACGTATTTCGTGCCCGCAAACGCCAACCTTCACTCGCGGATCTAGGCAATGCCGACAGCGAAGACACCTCTAATCTGGCGCTTGATAATCTTTCCAGCGAAAAAGATAATTTGCTGGAAAGTATCTGGGACAAGGAATGGCGGGACAACATCACCTCCGCGGCCCTGGAACGAGTAAAATCCAAAGTCTCCCCACGCCAGTTTCAAATTTTCGACTGCTACGTCATGAAGGGCTGGGGCGTAAAAAAAACCAGTGAAGCGCTTGGCATCAATGCCGCTCAAGTCTATTTAGCCAAGCACCGCGTCGGCGCTTTGGTCAAAAAAGAAGTGCAAGCCCTGGAGCACACCATGCTCTGATAAGAGAGCGACTTTTTCTCCCATCATTCGACAAAGTTCGAATCATGAGCGACTGACAGGCGTTTCAGTGACTGTCCTCAGATGCGTCTGCTTCAAAAAATCTTCCGTTTTCTCTTTCCTCTCAGTATCATGGGGGCCTGCATCTATGGTGCCTGGTGGCTGATCAGCAATCCACCGGTGCAGGAGACCATGGAGATGCCACCAACGCTCGTTAGAGTCGAGGGAACCGCGCTGCATGCGACGACCTACGATCTGAAAGTCAAATCCAAAGGCACCGTGCAGCCACGCACCCGCAGCACTTTGCTACCAGAGGTCAGCGGGAAAATCATCGAAATGAGCGCCTTGTTTCGCCCGGGTGGATTCTTCGCCAAGGATGAAGTGCTCATGAAGCTGGACACCATCGACTACGAAACAGCCATCGTCGTAGCCAAAGCTGCCGAGGCTCAGTCCGAAGTATCGTTGGCTGAGGAAAAGGCCCGTGCTGAACAAGCGGCTGAAAACTGGAAAGCCATGGGACGCAGTGGAACTCCATCCGCTTTCCTTCAGCGAGTCCCACAACTGGCCAAAGCCGAAGCTGACGTAGCCTCTGCGAAAGCCCGAGTCACCAAAGCTGAACGCGACCTCGAACGCACAATCATCCGTGCTCCCTATGCCGGACAGGTCCTGGAGCAGGCAGCAGATGTCGGACAATTCGTCAATCAAGGCAGCACCCTCGGGCGCATCTTTGCCGTGGATTATGTGGAGATCCGCCTACCTCTACCAGAATTAGAAAGTCAATTCCTGAGCCTGCCTCAGCCATTCAGAGATGACTCGACGCCTCAAAATGCAGTCGTCGCCCTGAAAGCAAATCTTCATGGAAAATCCGTGATTTGGCAGGGAAAAATCGTCCGGGTCGAGAGCAGCCTGGACGAGCAGACACGCCAGACAATGGCGATCGCCCAAGTCATCGACCCCTATGCACGCCGCAGCGATGGTGCACCTCCGCTAACCATTGGCGCCTTCGTTGAAGCTGAGATCGCCGGTGATCCATTGGAGAGCGTCTATGTCATCCCTCGAAATGCCGTTCGAGCAGGCAATGAAATCATCCTTATTGACCGCCCCCAGAACACACTGCGCCGTTTAAACGTCGAGCCACTGGTCAGCACGGAGAAGCATATCGTTATCTCCGCGAAGGCCGCCAATGCTCCCAAAGAAGGTGATGTACTCTGCCTAACCCCGATTCCATTCCCCGCCGACGGAGCCCGTGTGCTACCCACCATCGACGGCAGCGCCGAGCCGCCTCCAGCCAAGCAGGGAACCAGCAAGAAACCTCCAGTAGTGAGTCACAAGTCAGCCTGATTTCCTCTGGCTGATGAGATGATTCTGCCAATCCCACTGAAACCACGGACGGCAGAGTACGGTGGAGCTGGATGATTATTCAATCACAAGAAAAGTTCACTGAAAAATACATGTGCTGCTTGCGTGCGGGCGACGTATTGCCAAAGTGATCTTATACCATTCATGAGCGCCGTTTTTGTTTCTCTTTCCCGTTTTTACCAGTCTTCCATTGGCAAAAAAATCCTCGTAGCCCTGACCGGTGCTGCCCTTATCCTTTTTGTGCTTGGCCACATGATTGGCAATCTGCTGATCTTTGCTGGGCCGGACGCCATCAATGAATACGGACACATGCTGCAAACAGCCCTGCATGGCGGAGGTGTCTGGATTGCGCGAATCGGCCTCCTGGCAGCGGTTGGCATTCACATTGTTGCAACGATTCAGCTAACTAAGCAAAACCGTGCGGCTCGCGTCGATGGTTACGGCAAAGTCGCCTCCCAAGTCTCCAGTAAATCCTCCCGAACCATGATCTGGAGCGGCCTGACGATCCTGGCTTTCATCGTCTATCATCTGCTGCACTTCACAGTGCGTGTGGGCAATCAATACAACGACCCAGCCCTCTACAGCTATGACCTGCACGGTCACACGGTCCACAACGTTTACAAAATGGTGATCGATGGCTTTTCCTGGGCACCTGCTTCGATTTTTTATGTGGTCGCCATGCTCCTGCTTAGCAGCCATTTAAGCCATGGATTCTCCAGCTTATTTCAAACGCTCGGACTCTCCACTCACCGCACAGAGCCTTTGTTCAAAAAGCTCGGACAAGCCTTTGCCCTGCTGATCTTGGTCGGCAATTGCTCCATCCCGATTGCTATCCTCGTCTTTGGTTACGGCCGCTAATCATTCCTTGCTCTCAGCCCTTTCGCACCACGACTTATGTCACTCGACTCCAAAACACCCTCCGGCCCGATGGCTCTCAGATGGTCCAAGCACAAGCAGGACTCTAAGCTGATCAATCCGAAGAATAAGCGAAAATACACCGTCATTGTTGTTGGCAGTGGTCTGGCGGGCTCTTCAGCCGCAGCCACTCTGTCTGAGCTGGGTTACAAAGTGAAGTGCTTCTGCTTCCAGGACAGCCCGCGCAGAGCTCACAGTATAGCTGCTCAAGGTGGTATCAATGCCGCCAAGAATTACCAAAATGATGGTGATAGCGTGCATCGTCTCTTTTATGACACCGTCAAAGGCGGTGACTTCCGCGCTCGCGAATCCAATGTGCATCGCCTCGCCGAAGAGAGCGTCAACATCATCGACCAATGCGCAGCTCAAGGCGTGCCCTTCGCCCGTGAATACGGCGGTGGACTAGCGAACCGCTCCTTCGGTGGGGCTCAGGTGAGCCGCACGTTTTATGCTCGCGGTCAAACCGGACAGCAGCTGCTGCTCGGAGCCTACTCCGCTTTGAATAAAGAAGTGGCTCGTGGCGGTGTGGAAATGCACACACGCTCGGAAATGCTGGAAGTCGTCGTCGTCGATGGACATGCCAAAGGCATCATCACCCGCGACCTCATGACCGGGAAGATTGAAGCTCATGCTGCTGACACGGTGCTGCTCTGCACCGGCGGTTACGGCAATGTATTTTACCTTTCCACCAATGCCATGGGTTGCAACGTGACCGCCACTTGGCGTGCTCACCGCAAGGGTGCCTACTTTGCCAATCCATGCTACACGCAGATCCATCCGACCTGCATCCCGGTGAGCGGTGATTACCAGAGCAAGCTCACCCTCATGTCCGAGTCTCTGCGCAATGACGGACGTATTTGGGTGCCCAAGAATACCAAAGACATTGGCAAGCCCGCTGCCCAGATCCCAGAAGCCGACCGCGATTACTTCCTGGAGCGCAAGTATCCAAGTTTTGGTAACCTAGCCCCACGTGACATTTCCAGTCGTGCCGCCAAAGAAGCCTGTGATGCTGGTCTCGGCGTCGGTCCTGGTGGTCGTGGCGTCTATCTCGACTTCGCCGAAGCCATCGGTCAGTTCGGCCAAAAAACCATCGCTGAACGCTACGGCAATCTTTTCGAAATGTATGAAAAGATCACCGGTGAAAGCGGCTATAAACAGCCGATGCGCATCTATCCTGCCGTGCATTACACCATGGGTGGCCTCTGGGTGGATTACAATCTTATGAGCAGCCTCCCCGGCCTGCACGTTCTCGGCGAGGCCAACTTCTCCGACCACGGCGCCAATCGCCTCGGGGCCAGTGCCCTGATGCAGGGTCTGGCAGATGGTTACTTCGTCATTCCGACCACCATCGCTCCTTACCTCGTCACGCAGACGCCAGGAAGCGTCACCACCAGCCACCGCGAGTTCACCAAAGCGCTCGAAGACGCCCAGGGCCGCACCAACAAATTCCTCAACGTCAAAGGCAAGCGCAGCGTGGACAGCTTCCACCGCGAACTCGGCCTACTCGTTTGGGATAAATGCGGCATGGCCCGTGATAAAGCTGGCCTCACCGAAGCCCTCAAGCGCATCCCCGAGCTGCGTGAAGAATTCTGGAGCAATGTCACCGTCCCAGGTTCTAGCGCCGCTGCCAATCCTGAGCTGGAGAAAGCAGGCAGAGTCGCCGACTTCATGGAGTTCGCCGAACTGCTCTGCCACGACGCCCTCGACCGCGAAGAAAGCTGCGGCGGACACTTCCGCTCTGAACATCAATACGACGATGGCGAAGCCAAGCGCGACGACGAAAACTACTGTTACGCCGCCGCTTGGGAGCACACCGGTGACCTTTCCAAGCCGAAACTGAACAAAGAGCAGCTCACCTTCGAGGAAGTCCATCTCAGCGTCCGCAGTTACAAGTAAGCAGATCCTATGAATCGTGAGTCTGAAGAACGCCTAATCGACTTTTGTGCGCATCAGAAAGATGCGTTTCAAGAATCTGCATGGCTGGACTCACGGATTATCAGCCGAGATGAAATGGCGGCTGTTTGCCTCTTCCTATCAGGCTCTGATTGGTATGGGCATAAGCAACGTCTTGCCAGTCTAGCCGATCATTTCATCGGTGGTTCTGGACGGCTTTTCACTGATTTGGTAAGCCAGCTTAACTTTGACTGCTCCCGATTCTCCAACCTACTCAGGAGGAAAATCCACGATGCATGATCTCCATCCAGAACTCACTCAGGCCATGGACTGCATGATGGACAAACTGAATGAAGTTTTACAGAAAGCTGAGTATCAAGGTGAGCCAATCAAGATGTATCTTGCTGGCGGAATGGCCGTTCACTATCATTGCGGCACGCGCTACACTGAAGACGTGGACGCCAGCTTTTCACATCGACTTTTGCTGCCCTACAAAGAGCTCGTGGTTGAATATCTGAGAGAGGATAGCACACGCTCTTCGATCTATCTCGATCCCACTTATAACGACACCTTTGCCCTGCTGCATCCAGATCATCGAGAAAGCTGCATCGCCTGGCAGGACATTGGCAATGAACGACGGAAGATCCACTTGCTGGTCTTTTCGCCACTGGATCTGGCAATTTCTAAAATCGCCCGCTTTTCAGAGAACGACCAGGCAGACATCATCGCACTTGCCCAGCGCCGCTATTTCACCACGCCAGAGCTTCAAAAACGCGCTGTAGAGGCGCTCGACTATTATGTCGGTGACACCCGCTGGATTCATCTGAATCTCCGACAGATCAGTGAAGAGATCGAACTTGCTCTTTCAGCCTAACTTTTTCAAAAACCTACCTCACACCTCCCATGTCACTCCTCAACCTCCAACTCAAAGTCTGGCGTCAGAATCAAGGTCAGCCCGGTCATTTCCAGGATATTCAAGCACGTGAGATCCCCGATCATGCCTCCTTCTTGGAGATGATGGACATCGTCAACGAGCGCCTGATTCAGGATGGCGGCGATCCAGTGGCCTTTGACCATGATTGCCGTGAAGGCATCTGCGGCATGTGCTCCATGACCATCAACGGCATCGCTCACGGCCCTGAAAAAGCCACGACCACCTGCCAGCTGCACATGCGCAAGTTCCGCGATGGCGACACCATTTGGGTCGAGCCATTCCGCGCCAAAGCCTTCCCCGTCGTCAAAGACCTCATGGTGAACCGCAGTGCTTTTGATCGCATTCAGCAAGCCGGCGGCTTCGTCACCGTCCGTACAGGTGCCGCTCCTGACGCCAACAGCATCCTGGTTGGCAAAGAAGTCGCTGATGCAGCCATGGACGCTGCCGCTTGCATTGGCTGCGGTGCCTGTGTCGCTTCCTGCAAAAATGCCAGTGCCATGCTCTTTGTTTCAGCCAAAGCCGGCCAGCTCAATTCTCTGCCCCAAGGCCAGCCAGAGAAAGATCGCCGCACACTCGGCATGGTTCGTCAGATGGACAAAGAAGGCTTCGGCAACTGCACCAACCAATATGAGTGCGAGGCCGCCTGCCCGAAAGAAATCAGCGTTCGCTGGATTACCAAACTGAATCGCGACTACGCCCTAGCTGCCGCTAAGGAAGCCTTCGTCGGCGTCCAAGAGCACGCTGAAGGTGGGGATTGATAGCGGCTATCTTCGTTTAGACACCCATCCAGCGATTCAAAGCCAAATCAAGCGCAGCGTGATTTTTCAAATCATAGAGATGCGTCTGGAATCCAATCCGATCTGCGGTGGCGATGTTGGCGGGTAGGTCGTCGATGTAAAAGGTCAGCGACGGATCAAGATTCAGTTTTTCGATGGTGTGAAGGAAGATCTCCTCCCCGGGTTTGCTGCACTTGGCAGAGTAGGAATACACTCCGTCTTGAAAATGCCTGAAAATTCCATAGGTGCTCAGAAGATAATCTTTGTGCAGACCACTGGTGTTTGAGAGCAGATACATAGGCAGCTTGCCAGTCCACCGAGCCAGTGTCTGATCCATCTCCAAATTCTCGGTGAAAAACTCACACCAAATCTGACGAAACTCGGCAGCATCTCCTTGAAACTCCAAAGCTTCGATGGCCTTACGAACAAAAGTTTCGTCGTCCTTCTCACCATTTTCATACGGTAGCTTGATCCCATCCAACCGATGAAACAACTGCTCAGCCTCATAAGGAGACTTTGCGGCGCAACGTTGCGCAGCCACGGTAAAATCAAAAGCTACGAGGACATTACCAATATCAGAAAGAATGACGGGTTGGGACATGCCTCTGCTTGCTCTGACCTGCTCAGAAATCAACGACGACTCTCATTTTAATTCTAACCCAAGGACCATGTATGGAATGGACGAATGAATCCCGGTAATCCTGTATGGCTGATGAACGACGAACTCTGGCGTGAGACAGAGAGGGCAACACAAAGACCGTTGATCAAGGCCGAGTGAACATGATCTCGCCGGTGCTTCTTTCGGTGCCAGTGAGCGGGGGCAAAATGTAGTGGCCGTCACCGATCAAGACATCGCTACTGAGCGCAGGCTGGCGAAACACGCCACTGAAGCTCACGGGGCGCTTGATGGTCTTGTTCGCCACAACGTCTGATAAAATAAAACTACCGGTGAATGTGCCAGTGGTGGGATTGAATGAATGAGTTCTCCACTGGTTGTATAACTCACTCGTGAGGCTCCAGTGGTTGAAAGGGTTGAGAAAGAGGGTGTTGGGCAGGTTTGCATGCGCAGCACTGCCGCTGGGACTGTGGTGGACGCCGAATTCGAAGCTGGGGCCTAAAAGACCGAGACGATTCGCGAGCGTGATGGCCGATATGGCATTCGCTGTCGAAGTTGCGTCTTTTGCAGCGACGGGTGGTAGCCAAGGGTCGAGCATGAGCACGATGTTCACAGGCCCAAACCCGGCGCGATACGACGCATCGGTAGCTCTTTCGGTCTTTTTCCAAGTCAGTCCTGCTTGCTCTACGTAGCGGCGGTTAGTGAGGCTTATGTCGCTGGTTGGATTCGGATGCACAGCGAGTGCAAAGGCTCCGGCAAGGTAGGACTCGGTGCGAATAGTGAGAGCGGGCTGCACGATGGGGCCATTGCGGGGTTTTACTTGCTCAATTGGACTCAGGGGAAAGATACTGGAGGGGGGCAAATCGGTTCGCCTGTCCAGATAGGGCTGCATAAAGAGGCGATAGACTGGATTGGATTGGTCATCGGGACTCAGGGCAGAGGTGAAAGCGGTACCGTCGCCAAGCTTGCCAGTGAGAGTCATCACGCCGGTCCTGCTGATCGTGGCCGTGGCCCAGCCAGCGCCTCCGGGAACTATTTGTCCCGCAGGAGTGGCAGGCTCCAGCACGGCGGTATGAGCTCCGGCGTATTTGACGGTTTTTCCAGAGGGCAGGATCAGCAGCTTACGTCCATCGCTGGCGCTACCGAGTGGGGCCGAGTTGCGAGTGGCACTGGCGATCACGTCTCCTCCGAAAGGCAGTGTGAAGGTGATGACATAGGGGATCTTGACCTTGTTGACTAGAATGTTCGTGGTCGCGCTGCCAGTGGTGGATTCTACTCCAGGATTTGGGGTGAGGCTGCCCGTGAACGAGATGGCGGACGTATGACTGCCGGTGCTTAGCTTTGCAGTGAAGGTCTTGCTGTAGGTTGGAACAGTGATGCTGAGCTTGGCGACAGGTTGTCGCGCGGCATCCACTAGCAGAGACTCGTAAGTTCCCGCGAAGCTCTCGACGACCATGGAGCCCTGCTGGTAGTTGAAAATGTAGTTCAGTGCGGAAGCAGCGCTGGCAGTGATGGGATAAACACCGCCGACACTATTGGCAGTGGCGGCGGTGGCTATTACCGGCGCTTTAGTCAATACCGCGCTCGTGTCCGTGTCTTGGAATCCGCTGATGTCATAAGTCAGCGTCGGTGTGGGCTGGCCGACGAACTTGCGTTGGTCATCGGGCGTAACGGTGAGTATGGCTTTTGCGATGACAAGAGTGCCACTCTTGGTCACAGCACCGTCAACAGCCTTGACCGGGTAACTGCCCGCTTTAGTGGGAGCCGTCGAGCCATAGACGTCGCCGATACTATAGGTGATGACTGGGTTGGTGCCACCGAGGGTGGAGATCGGCTTGGGAGTGCCATCGTAAGTCTGCGCGAGACTGATCAAAGTCAGCACGGTTGGAGCAGTAGTTACGACAATGGACTTCGTCACAGAGTTCGCAGCAGCAAAGTTGCTGCCACCGGGCTGGCTGGCCATGACCTTGACCGTACCATTAAAAATGAGTTTTAAGCGATTGTTCTCCAATATGGCTGGGCCAGAGACCACAGTGAAGGTCACTGGCAGTCCCGAGCTGGCTATGGCCGTGAGGGAGATCGGACTCTGGTCAAGATAAGCCGTGGCCGGTGGCGAGAAGGTGATCGTCTGGGGCTTGAGTATGGTAAGGGCTCCGTAGCCCGTGATGGTGAAGCTGTAGGGATTCGCCACGCGGCTATTGCTGGTGATGGTCACGGTAGCTTGACGGTGGCCAGGGAAGCGAGGAACAAAAGTGATGGCAAAGGAGGTGTTCAATCCCGATGCTACCTGCGAGCCTGGCTGGGTAGAAACTTTGAATTCGGCTGCTGCTTCTCCTGAAATTCGGATGGAATCCTGACCCATGAGATGGATCGGTGCGCCGCCCAGATTGGAAATAGTAAAGCTGCGAGTCGTCTGGCCATTCACCAAGGCGGTACTGCCAAAGTCCGTGCCATCTTCAGTGGCTGGCGTGCCGTCGGCATGGGCAATGGGAAGAGCGTTGCCCGAGAGTTGCATCACAGCCCATGGGGGCAGCGCCACCAAGGCCAAGGTATGGTATGCCGACGGGCCACTGATGGCTTTGGTGAAGCTTTCACCAAACAGCAGTGTGCTTGTATTCGCTGCCACTGGTATGTTACTAGAGGTAGTGCTGTTGTTGCCCAGCTCACCATTCCAGTTACGGCCCCAGGCCGCCACTGTTCCGTCCGAGCACTGCACCAAGCTGTGCCCCCCCCCCGCCGATATTGCCACTGCTATCTTGCCTACAAGAACGCCCGTTGTCATCAGTGTTACTAGGCCAGCGCTATCTGTCGTATTGTGGCTGCCCCATGCCGCCACCGTCCCGTCCGAGCACAGCGCTAGGTTGTGCAGCGCCCCTGCGGAGATGGCCATCACCGTCTTGCTTAAAAGTACGCCGTTTCTCGTCACTGCTAATGGCACAGGGCTTATGAAACTGCTAGGGCTGCCCAGCTGACCAAAGTAATTGATCCCCCATGCCGCCATCGTGCCATCAGAGCACAGTGCCATACTGTGATTCTCTCCAGCTGATACGGCCACCACATTCTTGTTTGAGAGAACGCCAGTTGTCGTTACTGCTACCGGTATAGTACTACTCGTCGTGCTGTTATTGCCCAGCTGACCACTTAAATTGCTACCCCAGGCGGCTACAGTGCCATCCGAGCACAAAACCATGCTGTGATTGCCTCCATCCGAGATGGCGACTACGGTCTTACCTGAGAGCACTCCTGTCACCGGTACGGCTGACGGGACGCTTTTGTCATAAGAAGAGGGGATATGCCCCGACCCTTGATTGTAGGAGCCCCATTCCGCGACAGTTCCGTCTGAACACAGCGCCATGCTGTGTCGATAGCCCGCGGAAACGGCCACCACGGTTTTGCCTTTAAGCACTCCGGTCGTCGTCACTGCCACCGGTATGGGGCTGTTTGTATAACTGTTGTTGCCCAGTTGGCCAAAGCTGTTGTAACCCCAGGCCACTACCATGCCATCCGAGCACAGCGCCAGACTGTGATCCCCACCCGCCGAGACGGTCACCAAGGTCTTGCCTGCAAGCAATCCGGCCGCCCTAACTGCCACTGGCACGATGCTGTCTGTTGTGCTGTTGTTACCCAGTTGGCTGTAGCCATTCCTGCCCCAGGCCAACAAGCGATTGGCCTTCCACACAAGCACCAGGTCATTACCCGTGCCACCATAATAGTTCACGACGAAATTGTAGTCCAGTCCGCCGTAGCTCAGCGTCACGGTCTGGCCTTGTTTGAGATTGCTAAACTCGCCGCTAATAAAGCCGAGGCCGGTGTTGTTGACGACCGTCAGCTCTGTGCCAACCTCGGGCGCGTAGCCGAGAGTAAGTGTGGCCGTGGAGCGACTGACAATGGTCACAGAAGGAAGGATCATCGGCACATCGATCTCGGACGTGTAACTTGCGGGGAGATTTCCCAACGCAGTGCCAAACGTCCACACATTCGTGTAGCTTGTTCCCAAGGCACTGGTCGCGTACGCCTTGAAGCTGTAGCCTGTTCCCCCACTGAGACCGGTCACAGAGGCCATGAAAATGCTGGTGGTGCCGCTGGCAGTCACCCTTGTCACCCCTGTGCCACCGATACTCGGATTGTTATTCGTTGCCGTCGCGGCATAGACCACACCGCGCTCGGTGATCGTGGCATCCCCCTCGCTCGTGACGTGTCCACCGAGACTGGCTGTGGAAGAGGTAATGCTCGCACTGGTGGGTGTGCTAACCGTTTGGGGTGTGGGTGGTGCCGCCACCAAGGCCAGAGTATGGTTTGCAGTTGAGCCGGTGAAAGTCTTCGTAAAGTGCTCGCCGGAGATTAGCCCACTCATGCTCACCGACTCAGGCACTATGCTTAGTGTCGTGCTGTTGTTGCCTAGTTGTCCATATCTGTTATTTCCCCAGGTGGCCACTGTGCCGTCAGAGCAAAGCGCTGCGCTGTGTTCGTTCCCTACTGAAACTGTCACTACAGTTTTGCTTGAAAGCACGCCGGTCGCGGCCACTGCCACTGGCACGCTGCTGTCTGTCGTGCTGTTGTTGCCCAGCTGACCATAGCTGTTAAAGCCCCAAGACGCCATCGTTCCGTCCGAGAAAAGCGCCATGCTATGAGACTGTCCCGCCGAGACTGCCACCACAGTCTTGCCCGAAAGCACCTCGTTCCTCGTCACAGCCACCGGCACACTGCTATATGTCATACTGGCGTTGCCCAGCTCGCCACTTCCGTTGAAGCCCCAGGCGGCCAAAGTGCCGTCAGAGCAAAGTGCCATGCAGTGATACGATCCGGCTGTGATAGAGACCACAATCTTTCTAGATAACAAGCCGGTGGCCGTCACTGCCACAGGGACACTGCTGCCTGTCGTGCCGTTGTTGCCCAGTTGGCCAAAGTAGTTCGCGCCCCAGGCTGCTACCGTGCCGTCCGAGCATAGCGCTAGGCTGTGTTGATTGCCCGCCGAGACTGCCACCACGATCTTGCCAGCGAGCACGCCGTTCGTCACCACTGCCGCCGGCACGCTGCTTGCATCCGAGCTGCCGTTTCCCAAGTTACCGTAGCTGTTGCTACCCCAGGCCACCACTGTGCCATCCGAGCACAGAGCTAGACTGTGATACGCTCCCGCCGAGATAGACACCACTGTCTTGCCTGCGAGCGTGCCGGTTGCCGTCACAGCCACCGGCACACTGCTATAAGACGCAGTACTATTGTCGCCCAACTGGCCAGAGTACCTGGCACCCCAGGCCGCCAGTGTGCCGTCCGAGCACAGAGCCAAACTGTGGGACGATCCCGCGGAGACGCTTAGCACGGTCTTGCCAAAAAGTAAGCCTGTTGCTGTTACGGCCACCGGAACTGTACTCCCCTGCAGGCTGCTTCGGCCAAGCTGTCCACTTTGGTTTGATCCCCAGGCTAGCAGGCGGTTGTTTTTCCAAATCAGCACCAAGTCATTGCCCGTGCCGCCGTAGTAGTTCACGACGAAGTAGTAGTTTACCCCACCGTACCTCAATGTCACAGTCTGACCCTGCGTGAGATTGCTGAAGACGCCGTTGATGAAGGTAATGCCGGTGTTATTGACCACCGTCAGCTCTGTCCCCGTCACGGGCGCGTAGTCGAGGGTGAGGGCAGCCCTGCTACCACTGACAATGGTCACCGAAGGCAGGGTCACTGGCACATCGGTCGAGGACGTGAAACTTGCGGCGAGATTACCCAACATCGTTTCAAACGTTCCGACATTCGTGTAGCCAGTTTTCCCAACTGAATTGGTAGCATAAGCCTTGAAGCTGTAGCTTGTCCCTCCACTAAGACCGGTCACGGGGGTCGTGAAAACGCCCATGGTACCGGCGGCTGTCACCTTTGTCACCCCAGTGCCTCCGATGCTCGGATTGCTGTTCTTTGCCGTCTCGGCAAAGACAATGCCGCTCTCGGTGATCGCAGCCCCCCCTTCGCTGGTGATGTATCCACCGAGGCTGGCGGTTGATACGGTCACACTCGTACTCGTGGGTGTTGTCACCGTCGGGACCATTGGCGGCGTCGCCACCAAGGCCAGAGTGTGATAGGCAGACGGGCCGGTGATACTCGTCGTGAATCGTTCGCCGGGGAGTAGCGCGCTTGTATTAACTGCTACTGGTACGGTGCTATTTGCCATGCTGTTATTGCCCAGCTGGCCAAGGCCGTTGTAGCCCCAAGCCGCCACCGTGCCGTCCGAGAGCAGTGCCATGGTGTGAGTCGCTCCAGCCGAGACGGCCACTACAGTCCTGCCTGAGAGTACGCCGGTCGCCGTCACAACCACCGGCACGCTGCTGTTCCTCGTGCTGTTGTTGCCCAGCTGGCCATAGTAGTTGTCGCCCCAAACCGCCACGGTGCCCTCCGAGCACAGCGCCACGCTGTGATCTTTTCCCGCCGAGACTCCCACCACTGTCTTGCCAGAGAGCACGCCAGTGACGGTCAATGCCACCGGCACAGTGCTTTTCAATGTGCTGTTGTTACCGAGCTGGCCAGAGCCGCTGTAGCCCCAAGCCGCCACCGTGCCGTCCGAGCACAGCGCCATGCTGTGATTGCCTCCTGCCGAGACGGCCACCACGGTCTTGCCTGAGAGAACCCCGTTCCGCGCCACTGCCACAGGCGCGCTGCTACTCGTCGTACTGTTGTTGCCAAGCTGGCCAGCGCCGTTATAGCCCCAGGCCGCCAACGTGCCGTCTGAGCACAGTGCCAGGCTATGAGCACTTCCAGCCGAGACGGCCACCACAGTCTTGCCAAATAGCACCCCGTTCCGCGTCACTGCTACTGGCACAATGCTAACCGCCCTGCTGTTGATGCCCAGCTGGCCAAGGTCATTGGAGCCCCAGGCCGCTAGTGTACCATCCGAGCACAGGGCCACGCTGTGATCACTTCCCGCCGAGACGGCCACCACGGTCTTGCTTGAAAGCACGCCGGCTGCCGTCACTGCCACCGGTACAGTGCTGTCTAAGGTGCTGTTGTTACCGAGCTGGCCAGAGCCGTTGTAGCCCCAAGCCGCCACCGTGCCGTCCGAGCACAGCGCCATGCTGTGTTGATAGCCCGCTGCGACGGCCACTACGGTCTTGCCAGAGAGCATGTCTGTCGTCATCACCACCAGTGGCAGCGTGCTACCTGTCGTAGTATTGTTGCCCAGCTCACCAGAGTAGTTTCTGCCCCAGCCCATTGGGCGATTGTTCTTCCACACCAGCAGCAGGTCATTGCCAGTGCCACCATAGTAATTCGCAACGAAGGCATAGGTTATGCCGCCATAGTTCAGCGTCACGGTCTGCCCGTGGGTGAGATTGCTGAAGACGCCGCTGATGAAGCTGAGACCAGTGTTTTTGACCACCGTTAGTTCCGTTCCAGTCTCGGGCGCGTAGCCTAGGGTGAAGTCCACGCTGTTCCCCGTTGCTGTATAGGTGGCAGCGGTGACGGGCACATCAGTGGCGCTATTGTATGTGGCCGTGACGACTGCGGCGCTGGCGGAGAGCTCAGAGGCGAGAAAGGCGAGAAAGGCGAGGGTCAAAAGAATGACTGCACGTAGTCTTTTCATGCGGGGCAGGTTGCGTGGAGAAATCAATGCGTGGAGGAGCAAGGGCAGATACGCACAGGTGATTTGCGCAGATGAATACCACATTCTCTTCACCAGATTACAAGCAGAAACAAAGAAGGAATTCATTCTGAATTGGGGAGGCAGACAGAAAACTCAGGCTTCCTGCATTCCTGCTTTCCTCATGACCTCCGGTTTGAATTCTGGCTCCGAGGTTTTGCAAGGGGTTCAATTTAGTACGACTTTCATGAATAGGTCAGGCTTGATTCGGGAGTGACTGAAAGGTCCAGGCAAGTAGGCGGCTTTTCTTTTGCCCCTGTGCCATCTCGATGACCTTCACCTCAGCGGCCTTCTGATTCCTCAAAGCGTGTTCCAAGTGCGGAAGATGCGCGCTTTTGGATACCAACGTCGTGAACCAATGCACCTGCTGTGCATAGGGTACACTCTGGGTGATCATGCGGCGGATAAAGGCCAGTTCTCCACCTTCGCACCAGAGTTCTCCTTCACGGCCTCCAAAATTCAATCCTGCTTTGAGCCGCCCAAGATTCCGCCATTTCCTCTGACTACCCGCAGCAGCCTCCGCTGCCGAGGTATGAGAAGGCGGATTGCACATCGTCAGCTCGTAGTGCTCATCAGGCTTGATGATTCCCTGAAAACACTCCTTTGCTGACCTTTGCTGGCGATATTCGATCAAACCTGCTAAACTCGGGTGATTCGCGATCATCTTGCGGCCCCACTCATAGGCCAAAGAGTCAACTTCGGCACCCACAAAGCACCAACCATACTCAGAAGCTCCGATCAGTGGATAGATAGCGTTTGCACCTGCCCCCACATCCAGCACCCGCACCGCAGTCCCGCGCTTCATGGAAATGAGATCTGCCAAATAATGAATGTAATCACTGCGTCCCGGAATCGGCGGACACAAAAACCCAGCTGGGATGTCCCAGTGGTGGAGTCCGTAGGCATGACTCAGCAGGGCTTGGTTTAGCGCTTTGACCGCCAGAGGATCAGCAAAATCAAGGCTGTCATCTCCATGGGCATTCGGCTTCACATAAACCGCCAGAGATGGACAAACGCGCACGAGTTCAGGAAAATCATAACGCTGGGAAAAGCGATTCCTCGGGTGCAGACCAGACTTGATCACGCTTTCCATGCTCAGTGTGAGCCTCCCGGTGGCGTGCGATCAGGGCCAAAATACTTCTCACTCCGGTAACGCAACCAGACCCGCAGCTCCTGAGGCACTTTCTCGCGCTCCAGCTCTGTGAGAGATTCATACAGCACCAAAGCCTTTTCCCGCTCCCCACGGCAGTGACCATTCCGATGCGCATCCCAGAAGCTTCGAGCCAAACGAATACGCCGCACCGTCTCCTTGATCAGAGCAGTGCCAGTCAGTGGCTTGGCGTTGGCTTTCTTTTTGGCAGGCATTGGAATAAGACACCCTAAACCCTCCAGCTCACCTCCGCCAGACCGATATCATCCAACCGTCAATGGGTGCCACCCCAGTGAAGCCGCCTTGACTCATTGGGCTGGCTCGCTTTGACTACTTTCTCCCTATTGCCCATGGAACTGACTGCCATCGTCGAATCTCTGCTCTTCGCCACCCAGGAACCGCTGCCGCTCACGCAGATGGTCTCGGCGGTGAAGGATACGGCCAAAGACATCCGCGACGCCGCTGCCGATCCTAGCGAGGTACCCGAGTGGATCGAACCCCTCATCGCTATCGATGAACTGAATGTCCGTGGAGCCATCGACGAGCTCGTGGCCCATTATGAGAAAGACGGTCGCGCCTTCACCATCGTCGAGCGGCCTCATGGTTGGCGGCTCTGTGCTAAAAGCAGCTACTCAGAGTGGTGCCGTGCTCTTTATCCTGGAAAAAAAGTCCAGCGCCTCAGCCAGCCAGCTCTGGAGACACTCGCCATCATCGCCTACCGGCAACCCATCACCAAGGCAGGTGTCGAAGCCGTGCGCGGCGTCAGTGTCGATGCCATGATGCAGCAACTCGTGGACCGTGGCCTAGTCAAAGTCGAAGGCCGCGCCGAGCTACCTGGTAAACCCCTGCTCTACGGCACCACCGACGGCTTCCTCGATCACTTTGCCGTCAATAACCTGGATGAGCTACCCAACGCTGCCGAACTCCGCCGTGTGAAGCTACCGACCGCCGTCGAGCCCGCTGCCAGTGACGGCCCTTCAGAAACTCAACTGTCTCTGGAACCCGTGAATCTGCCAGATTCCCAAGACTAATCCCCCCTTCAACCAGCGCGCAACTGCTCAAACATGTCATTGGATCAAACACGCGCCCAGATTGACGCCATCGACCAGCAACTCATCCGTCTGCTCAATGAGCGTGCCGAATGCGTGCATGAGATCGGCGAGATCAAAAAGAAAGACGGCCTAGAGATCTATGTCCCAGGCCGGGAGGAAGCCCTGCTCAAGAAGCTCTTTCAGCTCAATGAAGCCCAGCATGGCAAACTCACCGAAAAGGCCATCCGCGCCATTTTCCGTGAGATCATGAGCGCCGCACTGGCATTGGAAAACAACCTCAAAATCGCCTTCCTCGGAGCAGCCGGCTCATGGACTCATCAGGTCGCCGTGCATAAATTTGGCAACAGTGTCGAATACGCCTCAGAAGCCAGCACGGAGGGCCTCTTTGCCCGCGTCGCCTCCCGTGCCGTTGACTATGGCGTGCTGCCCATTGAGCACTCGGCTGAGGGAGCCGTGCACCACACTTTGGATCACTTGGTGGACTCCCCATTGCAGATCTATGCAGAGATCCTCTGGAAGGTAGAGACAGTCGTCATGGCCCAGGATGAGGACACCGCGCCCACTGCCATCTACGGCCATCCGCAAATGCTTGCCCCCTGCCGAGCCTGGCTGACCCAGAAATTCCCTGGGGTCAAACTCATCGAAAGTGCCTCCTCAAGCCTAGCCGCCACCCATGCCGAAGAGGAAGCTGGGGCTGCCGCGGTTGGCACACCGCTCAGTGCCGAATTACACGGGCTGCGCGTTATCGCCACCACACCACGAGAGTATTCTTCACGCGCACGATTCATCATCCTCGGCCACCGCAGTGGTGACCCCAGCGGTAACGACAACAGCATGCTCATGGTCCACGCCCATGATCGTGTCGGCTCACTCTTAGAGGTGCTGCAGGTCTTTGCCAAACGCAGCGTCAACGTCCGTCAGATCGAAAACCGTCCCGTTCCAGGCGACCTCACCGGCGAGCAAGCGCGCTTCTTTTTGGAGATCAGCGGTCACCATGCCGAGCCAGAACTCAAAGC
>JAPLUM010000851.1 GCA_026397605.1 Verrucomicrobiota bacterium
GGAGCATGAGTTCATAGGGTGTGACACCGAGGGCTTGGTGGATCTTGCGATACAGGGTGCGCTCGGAGAGGCCGCAATCGCGGGCGAGTTCGGCGGTGCTGAGGATGCGGCTGGTGTTCTTCTGGATGTGGCTGACGATGAGGGTGACTTCGCTGCTGGGCTGATGACGGCTGCGACCTTCATCGCGGCGGGTGAGACCCATGAGGCCGATGATTTTACCGTTCTTGCCTCGCAGCGGAACCTTGGTGGTGAGAAACCAAGTCAGCGTGCGCTGCTCGTCATACCAGACTTCCAGGCGATTGATCAACGGTTTGCCGGTGCGGAAGACGAGCGCATCATCGGCTCGGTAAGCTTTGGCGGCTTGCTCGGGGTAGAAGTCTTCATCGAGTCGGCCAATGACGTCGGCTTCACCTTCGAGGCCCAGGCGGGTCCACATCGGCTCGCTGGCAGCGATGAGGCGGCTCTCGCGATCCTTCACAAAGAAGAACACGTTGGGCTGCTGATCAAACATGAGCCGGAATGCCTGCGGATCGGTCATGTTAGCAAAAAAGGCACTCTGAATGGACTTGGGAGACATGGCGGGAAGATAACAACTTTTGGCAGAACTAGGCCATGTATTTCCGAATCGAAAGGCGTTTTACTGCATCCATGAAATCCTGCCGTCTCTTCTCCTTCATCACTCTTTGCCTTCTCGCCTGCACGGTGGCCTCGGCTCACCATACGGTGCTCACGCTGCGTCAGGATGATGCGACGAATACGCAGGTGCCGCTGCCCAAGCAGTGATGCCACTGAACACTCGCTTCCCCCCATGAAACTCTCCGTGTTTGTCCTCGCACTGACGTTTGAAGCAGCAGCGGAAAGCGGAACACCCATCGGAGCAAAACATCCGCGACCGCCGAGCGACTGCCGGGGCGCTTGCAGGAACTCCGGGAAGCGATGGGTTTGAACAACGTCCACCCTGGCTCGTGAGAGCGGCATCAACCGGGAATTTTCACCCTCTGAAAACTTTTTCGGCAAATGAGGCCGGTTGTTGCGGCTATCTATCAGCCACGCATGTCGCAACCTCCCGAAAACCACCAACACGAATCGTTTCTCCGCCTATATGCGGAGCATGAGGCGGCGTTGCATCTCTTTGTGCGGTCGATGCTGCCCAGCCGCGTAGAGGCTTCCGAAGTGTTGCAGGACGTGATCGTGGTGCTGTGGCAGAAGTTTGATTCAGCAGAGGACTTCAAGAAGTGGGCTTTCGGCGTAGCCCGCCTGGAGGTGCTGAAGTTTCTGCAATCCCGAGCACGCGACCGCCATGTCTTCGATGATGCCCTCGTGAACCGCCTCGCCGACATGGCGGTGCATCAGCAGCCACAGCATTTCACGGAGCGTGAGGCTTTGGACCACTGTCTGCAAAAGCTACCACAGGCCCAGAGAGACATGGTGCTCACGGCTTACACGAAGGGCATCCGCATGGATGATCTCGCAGCACAGCGCGGACAGACGCCGATGTCACTCTACAAAGTGCTCCACCGCATCCGGCAGGCTTTGCAGGAATGTGTGCGGCGCACACTCGCTCAGGAGGAAAACGCATGAACCCAGACTGGCACACTATCATTCAGCGTCACATGGATGGCCTCTCCACGGATGAGGAGTCCGCGGTGCTCAAGGATGCTCTCAAGCACGACGATACGCTGGCGCGTCTGTATTTGAGCTACCTGAATATGGACGTGGCCTTGGAGGCCCAGGCATCCAAGTCGGAAACAACGCGCAACTTGCTGCTGTCGATGCCTGCACCGGCTTTAGTGCGCAGGCAT
>JAPLUM010000248.1 GCA_026397605.1 Verrucomicrobiota bacterium
AACTTCACTACTGGCCCGAATTTCGGGGTCCACCTCAAAATGCCGATTTTTTTGAGCATGCTTATACAAATAGTGAGAAGCATCGGGAGATTAATGCTTGGTGGACTGATGGGCAGGGTTATCACTCAGCTATCAATCCAGCTTTTATGGTGGACACCCGTAAGACTGAAGGTGGGGAATTTAAACTTGCCTTCATTCGTTGTGCATTCATGGATTCGAGAGTTGTTCTTCGAAAGATGGTGATGACAGATAAGCATGGAAATGTCATCACAGATGGCATACCGAAAACTCCGTTGAGCATTCCATTTCGGCAAAAGCAATTTCCACTATTTTTGGGTCGCGGTGATGGGATTGATGTCTGGAGAAATTATGCTGAGATTATTTTCAAATCTGAAGTTTCAATCTCTAAATCACCTTATCAAATTTTGATTGTAGGCTATTACTTCAGAAAAGATGGATCAAAGCAGGACTTTAGCACTACCATAAAGATGAAACTGGAGCGTAGTCGCAAGATTGAAAATATTGCCAACTGCTGGCCTTAGCTAACTACTTGCAAAGCTTAACGGCTTTGTGGCCTACTGTAGGCTCTTGATATACAGCACTAGGCTTTCGATCTGGCTCTCATTCAGGATGCCGGCGTAGATCGGCATGCCGGTATCGAACTTCTCAAAGCCTTTGACCACTTTGGCGCTGGGATTGGTGATCGATTCGCGGAGGTAAGCTTCATCAGCTAGGGCGGATTTGCCGCCTTTGCCTAGTTCGCGATGGCTGCCAAAGAGGCCTTTCCACGTCGGGCCTACTTTGCCGACGGTGCTGCCATCCGTGCTATGGCAGGCCATGCAGCCGATCATTTGGTAAAGCCGCAGGCCTTCTTCCAGAGTCGGTTTTGCCTGGGCGATGGTGGATGCCGCGCGGGGTGTGAGGTCGATCTTGATGTCACCAAAGACTTCCTTCACGGCATCAAAGGCGAGCAATTCCCAGGGGCTGAAATACGCTGTGTTCTCTGCTTTTAGGCCATCGGCACTCTTGAGTCCCCAGCCAATGCGCATCTGGTGTACGCCTGCTTTCATCTCGGGGATACCGACCAGCACACTCATGCCATCTTGGCTCAAATAAGCGCTGCTGGCTGTCAGCCATTCCTGCCCCGTGCTGCCATCTAATTTTAAATGGGGTGAGCCATATTCAAAGGTGCGTCTGTAGTTCCAGCGCTCCGCACTGTAGCTCGCGGGATCGGTGGCTAGCTTCTCGTCCAGCTTGGCATTGAAGCGTAGCAGCAGGCCCTTGTCCGTGGGGGTGACTTCTTTCAGTAGCACGCGTGGTTTGTCCGTGTAGCGGATGCGGGCCAGACCGCTGAGCCGCTTGGCAGTCGTACCCCAGACTTGAAAGCCAACGACGTAGAGCTGCCCATCCGCTGGATTGACGTGGCCATTGAGTGGAGGGAAATCCAGATCACGCTCAAAGCTCATGATGGTAGCCTGAGGACGTTTGAACCTCGTATTCATGAGGACTCGAAACAGCTCGGGTCGATTGTATCCGATGTGGATCATTTCATCATTGAGCGGCCCCATCTTGGCATCCGTCAGCCAGACCTGTGTCACGCCGCTGGAGTTCACTGGATGCGGCACCCAGGTCAGTGGCTCGGCGATGGCTTCGGCATAGACTTCTTTGGGCGCGATGGTGGGTAGATGGCCATAGAACTGGTTTTTTTCGATGATGTGGATCGGTGTCGATGGCACATAATGCCCCTGCTGATCACTGGCGGTCACTAGTCCTGTCTTTGGATGCACGCCGATGAATGGCTGACGCAATCCGTGACCGATGACCTCGAACGATTTTCCGTCGGGCGCGACTTTGATGACCGTTCCGCTGTGCTTGCCATAGGTTGTGCCCTGCTGTCCGCCTTTGGAAATGTAAAGCGCGCCATCAGGTCCCAGTTTCATCGAGTTCGGGAACTCGCGTGTCTCTGCAGTTTGAGAGAAAAGATTGCAGAACATCTCATAGCGGTCGCAGGAGCCATCTTTGTCCGTATCCACGAGCTTCCAGATGCCACTGCGGTCGAAGACGAATAATTCACCCTTCCGCGACACTATGCTCATGGGTTCATGCAAGCCTGAGGCAAAGCGACGCCACGTCACTTCCTTGAGATCTCCTTTGAGTCCCGAAATGAGCCATACATCGCCATCAAAGGTCACACCGGTAGCATCCCCCTGATCATTGAGAAACGCGATGTCCGCTAGACGAACATTCCTCTTCCAGGGATTCGGGACAGGTAAGGGGATGTCATCGATTACGTAGGCGTCGGGTTTTTCCGAGAGCGTAGCCTTTGTGGTTAGGGTTTGGGGCCAAGTCGCAGCTTTGTCTCCTGAATGGGGATGAGAAGTGGTTTCGCCATCCTCGATATGTTTTCCGATGCTGATGCCAAACTCCATGCCTGAATCCGATGCTGGCAAATCAACGAATTGACACCCATCGACACTCCGCATTTTCAAATCGGTGGAACTAGAACAAAGCACTTCCAAAGCAGCATCGCTAATGCCAGCCAGCACGCTAATCACTTTTGCATGAGGTGGCACACGGAACCATCGGGTCACATGTCTGCCATCTGAGCCGTTTCGAGCCAACCACTCAGTGATCTTCAGATTGCCAATCGAATATTCCAAATCGATGCCAACAGGTCTCTGAGATGAAATAGCGTGAAATTGGCCCGAAGGCCCCCGTCCCACTTCCTCCTTGCTCGGCCCAGGTTCCCTAGGATCGGTGAAACTTGGTTTGTCACCGACCTGCCAGCCTGGGTAAATGCCATTGGCTAACCACACTTTTCCGACAGGCTTCGGCAGAAAGTCTTGCCCGTCTTTCGTTTTCTGTCCGGCGATGTGATAGGAGCCGGGGGCTAGGGCAGCCGCCGTGACGGGTGATTTCCCTGGTTCACTCTCCCAGATGCAGGCGATGCGGAGGAGATCGGTGTCAAAGCAGGCCCAGAGATTGTGACCCAGGTTTAGGATCAGGCCGCGCGGCGTCAGATTGTCCTTGGGGAACCCCGCGCCTGCATCTCGCGTGTCCAGCACGCTGCTAAAAAAAGAAAAATCCTTTTCCACAAAATCCCCCCAATTGCCAGTTGGGGTGGCAGGCGGAAGCTGAGGCCATGGTTTGCCCTCCTGAGCCAAGATTGGCACATAGCAGATGATAAAAAGAGCAAAAAAAACTAAACGCATGGACTTATAACATACCACGGAGATAAAGTCTGTCATTGAAGGCCCTCCATCTCCGAGTTTGCCAAAAGTCGGAATTGTACTAGTATGAATGTCCTTGGCGGAAGACGCCGCTGACTTTTTGGACACGTGAACATGAGATTTGCCCCCCTTAGCACCTCCCGAGCCGCTAGCCTGCTAACGCTGGTTTTGGCCATGTTCGCTTTTTCTGAAATTCAGGCAGATGTGGTGAATCCCGAGAATAAGCCTGGGTTCATGAAGCGCCTTTTTGGTGCTGGAGAAAAGCCGACGCCAACTCCCACTCCCACAGAAGTGAAGGAGGCCCCTAAAGCCAAGCCTGCCACACCTGGCCCCAAGCCAAAAGTCACCACGATCAAGCCCAAGTCGGGTAGCTCGAGTAAATCAAGCTCCTCTACGGCCAAGAAACCTGCGCCAGCAGTGGTCAAAACGGAAAAGAAGTCCGAAGAACCTGTGGCTAAAAAGGTGGAATCTGAAAAGCCTGCGCCTGAGCCGGAGAAAAAAATGGCTGAGTCCGCCACTAAAAAAGAAGGGGATGGCGAGTTCGGGGCCGATGACGATGACAAGCAAACAGTCGAGGTAAAGCCACAGCAGGTCACTCCAAACTCGCCGCTGCCATCTTCCCAATCCGCTGGGTGGAAAATCGTGAAGGTCAATGGCCGTGACTATGTCACTGGCGATAGCATCCACCAGTTCTACCGATTCAGCACTTACAAGGTCGAAGGAACGCACGTCTGGTTTAAATCCAACAATTTGATCCTCAAAGCCCAGATGGGTGCTCAGGAAATCCTCATCAACAACATCAAGTTCATCCTTAGTTTCCCTGTGCTCGACTCAGGTGGCAAAGCACTCTTTTCCCGCTTGGATCTCTGCAAGTTGATCGATCCTGTTTTGCGTCCGACTTATATTTCCGATGGCGAGTATTTTGATACGGTCGTGCTCGATGCTGGTCACGGGGGCCATGATGCGGGTGCCCGAGGTATCTACGGCTATGAAAAAGACTTTGCCCTGAAAATGGCCGGTTCAGTCAGGGAAGCTCTGCAAAGAAAAGGCTTCAAAGTCATCATGACACGCAGCACGGATACCTTCATTACCCTGGGTGGTCGTGTCGCCATTGCCAATGCCACGCCGAAAAGCATTTTCCTCAGCTTGCACTTCAATTCAGGTGGTAGCGCAGCCACGGGGATCGAGACCTTTGCTCTCACACCGCAAGGAAGTTCAGCCACTCTGGAGCGTGGCGGCGGTTTTAATTACAATGGCACGACAGGAAACTCGCATGACTCGGCAAATATCGCCCTGGCTACAGCCGTTCATGCCATGGTGATCAGTCGTTTTAAATTTGTGGACCGAGGCATCAAGCGCGCCCAGTGGAGCGTGCTTACAGGCTGCAAGCGGCCTGGGATCTTGTTTGAGGGTGGTTTTGTCACCAATGGTAACGAGTGCCGACTCATCGCTTCAGATACCTATCGTCAATCGGTTTCCGTAGCTATTGCCGATGCAATTTCAAATTATCGCCTTGCCATTAAGGGGGCGAACACTAACGCGAATCGCCGATAAAGCGAGGTCCGGCAAAGCTTTCCATTTGCCGAGTCGCCTGAACTCCCTTCACTGCGGCATCGCATGAAGACAACCCCCGTTACCACCGCCGACCTTAGCCGTTCCGTTATCGCCGTTCCGCCTCTTTGCCGGAATGCCGACCTGACTCTGAGCCGTACGGAGAATGGAAAACTCATCCAGCACATGTATGCTGGCGGCATCCGCACACTGCTTTATGGGGGGAATGCCAATCTGTATAACATTGCTGTCTCGGAGTATGTTGAGCTGCTGACCATGCTTCGGGAATTGGCTCCTTCTGACATGTGGATGGTTCCCAGCGTCGGTCCAATGTATGGCACGGCCATGGATCAGGCTGCCATTCTGAAGGACCATGAATTCCCGACAGCCATGCTGTTACCCACGCTTTTCCCCTCGAAGCCAGCCGGTGTGGCCACAGCCATTCGCCACTTCGTCGAGCGTTCAGGTTTAAAAGCCGTGCTCTACATCAAAGATGAAGGCTACATCACGCCTGAGTTGGCTGCCGAGTTAGTGAATGACGGCCTGATTTCCTGGATCAAATATGCTGTAGTGAAGGAAGACCCCGCGCAGGATGCCTACCTGAGCAAGCTTATCACCCTGGTGAACACCGACATGATCGTCAGCGGTATTGGTGAACAGCCAGCCATCATTCATCTGCGTGATTTCGGCATCACCGGCTTCACAGCAGGCTGCGTCTGCATCAAGCCTCAGCTGAGCACAGACATGCTGCACGCCATTCAGGCCAAAGATTATGCCAAAGCCGAAGAGATTCGCCAGATCTTCCTGCCGATGGAAGATCAGCGCAATGCCCACAGCCCCATTTTGGTGTTGCACCACGCAGTCACGCTAGCAGGCATCGCCAATACCGGTCCCGTTCTGCCGCTGCTTACCGAACTGCCAGCGCATCTCATGCCCGGAATCGAAAAAGCCGCTAAGGAACTGCTGGCACGGTAGGCGCTGGTTAGAAAATCTCAGGCTCCGGCACGGCTGGGCTGCCGCATAACGAATCAATCTACTCCAGGCGGCTCAAGGAGCCGCTGGGGTAAATTCCGTGCAGCGTGAAGCACTCGAAAGACGAATAAGGTGTTATCGGTGATCTTGTAAAAGACGAGATGCTTCCCATAAGCTCCTTGCATGGGAAAGCTCCGCAAGTTGGCAAGTTTGGGGCTTCGAAAGTGACAGATACGTCCTAGATCAGCCTTTTTACAGAGTGTCAGACGTGTTTGCTCCATAGCGCCGAGATAACGTTCCGCGATGTCCTCACCCGCATTTTCAGCATACCATTCATACTGGAGACTGAGATCCTGAATGGTTTCATCGGAATATCGGCTGCTTAGCATGCTTGTGCCGTCGTTGAC